>NZ_CP166250.2:0-113666 GCF_041281685.2 Sulfitobacter rhodophyticola
AACGTCGGGCTTTTTGCGCCGATCGCACTCTGCCTCGGGGCACACGTTGTGATGCACAAATTGATTGGAAAGTCGTGCCACGGGTCAAAAGATGAGCAGGCGCAAGAGGATACATTGGATGCAGAATTCCGCGATGGACAGGTTCCTGCTCGGGACATTGCACGCTCGCGCTAAGCGTCGTCTGGCCCTCAGTTCCACCATCGTCGGTCTGCTTGTCCTGGGCGGATGCTCGACGTCAGGCGGGATTTGTCCGTTAGAGCCTCCGTCGGTTACACGGGCCGCTGCCGACAATGTGCGTCTACCCGATGGTTGCCGACTGGTGGGCCTGTCTGGAAAGGGCGTTCAAAAAGTATCCTGCGACGATGGAAGGAGCGGGTTTGCTTTCAATTAAGGCATCTTGCAACACGCTGTAGTGGTTGCCAGAGCCTCCAGTTTTTTTGCCGATCTGTCATCCCGCGCAGCAGCTCAGCTTCGCCACGTCCATGTCGAAGGTTTGCGCCGCCAACTTCAGCCCTTCCACGGTCGTCAGATACGGGAAGATCGTCTCGCCGAGCGTCTTTGTTGTCATGCCGAACTTCAGCGCCATGACGAGGGTCTGGATCGTATCGGACCCCTCGGGCGCGATGATCTGGCCACCAAGCAGCCGGTCGGTCTTTCTGTCCGCCACCAGCTTGATCAATCCGCGCGTGTCGCGTGCGGCCAGCGCGCGCGGCACTTGATCGAGCGGCACGATGGACGTCTTGACGTCGAAGCCCGCGTCCCGAGCCTGGGTTTCACTGGGACCGACGCCCGCGACCTGCGGGTCGGAAAACACAACCCAGGGCATCGCGGCGTTGTCGTAACGATGGTCCTCACCAAGCACTGCGTTTTTGGCTGCGAGCTTTGCACCATAGGCCGCCATATAGACGAACTGGTCACGGTTGGTCACATCGCCCGCAGCATAGATGCCGGGCACCGATGTCTGCATGTCGTCGCCGACGACGATGGACCCGCGTGCATCGGTTTCCAAGCCGATTGCGTCCAGGCCCATATCTTCGGTATTTGCCCGCCTGCCAGCGGTTGATACGAGGTGATCCGCCGTCACTTCGACCGGCTTTCCGTCCTGGATCACGCGCAGTGTCACGCCCGCGCCGTCGCGGCGCACATTGTCGTAGCTCAATTCGGTCAGAAGGGTGATCCCTTCGGCCTCGAACGCCTCCGCCAGCGCCTCAGAGACTTCCGGCTCCGCTCCGGGCAGCAGGTGCGACCGGGCGACGAGCGTGACCTTCACGCCCATGCGGCTCATCATCTGGGCCAGTTCCGCGCCAATGTAGCCCGCGCCGATGAAGATCAGGCTTTTCGGCAGCACTTCGAGTTCCAGAAGGCTGGTGCTGTCGAGCGCGCCGATTTTCTCGATCCCGTCGATGGTCGGCAGGACGGGACGCCCGCCCGTGGCGATAATGATCTTCGGCGCTGTCAGGGTTCGCTCACCGACTGTCACGCCACCTTCGACCAGTCGCGCAGGACCTGCGTCGATGTAATCGACACCTTCATATTCTGGCAAAAGGTCAGCGTATTTCTTCTGGCGCAGGGTCGCGACCAGATCGTCTTTGGACTGAACGAGCGTCTGCCAATCATCCACTTGTGCCCGTCCCGACAGGCCGGGGAACCGCTTGGCAGCCCCCGCACCGTGCACGGCCTCTGCCGCACGGATCATCGCCTTGGAGGGCACGCATCCCACGTTGACGCAAGTTCCGCCGATGGTGCCATGTCCCACGAGGGCGACACGCTTTCCGGCATCCGCGCCGGTAATTGCGGCGGAGAACCCCGCCGATCCGGCCCCAAGAACGATCAGGTCATAGCCGCTTTGGCCGTCGCCCCCTTTGATTAGGTCTTTCATCTTAGCGTACCTCATCTGGTTCGTGATTTCTCGATTTAGCCGAGAGCAGATAGACGACCGCGCCGATTGCGATCAGCGGTGTCAACATGCCGAGGAGGCCGAAGACCATGCCGGTGGCGGTGCAACATCCCATCATCATAAGAGCGATCCTTTCTTTTGCGCACGGTTCAGGAGAACCGCGTAGAGCGCTGTGGCGGCGAAAACGCCGATTGTGATCCGTATTGCGAACCTGAATTCGAGGAGAATGATCAGGATCGACAGAGCTGCCGCGAGGCCAGTGGCCCAGAGTTTCGGGGCCGGTCCCGGCTTGCCAGCGCGCAGCCAAAGGGCCTGTGCCACCACGGCGAGGCTGAAAAACAGCAGCGGGAACAGGGCGTAATCGAGCCAGCCCGTGAGGGCCGACAGTCCGACGCCAGCGACGATGACGACCAGAAGCGGTGTAAAGCAGCAGAGCGCGGCGAAGAGCGCACCGCCAAGCCCCCATTTCAGCAGGCGGTCGGGATTTCCAGGTGTGTCAGTCAAGGGGCCATCTTTCTTTGTGATGGTTCGGTGCTAGAGGTTCGCTTTGTTTGCAAACGACGCAGTGCGCGTACGATCAGGTAAGTCAGACCCGCTAAAACCAGCACGGCAATCCCGCTCATTCCTGAAAGCCAGGCACCAATCCCCCCGAACAACGCCGCAAACACGGCAGTCCCGCCGCCGCAGCAGACGACCACGATCGGAGCCGCTACCGCGAAGGCCAGTAGACCACCCGTAAAATTGTCACGCATTGCAGAGGGCTTAGGAGGCTGTGTCGGGCAGCACCTGCGCCGGATAGCCATTGGCTGTCACCGCGCCGATGATGCTTTCGATGGAAGTCTCGGCGTCATCGTAGGTCACGCTGTAAACACCCTGCCCGTATTCGGGGCCGTCCTCGAATGCGGCGATCTCGACTGACGGAACACCACGCATCGAGCTGGCGACGATGAATGAACAGGACGGGCATGTCAGTTCGCTGACGGCGATCTCGACCTGGCGCTCTTCAGCGAGGGCCGGAGTCGAGAGGGCGGCGATGGTCAGGGCGGATAGTAGAAGATGCTTCATGGTCTTGGTCCTCGTTCAGAGTTTCAGGATGAAGGGGGTGATGTAGGGAAAGATCATGGCGACAGCGACAATCGCGGACGCGGCCCAGAGGGTTGCGCGCATGATGCGGCGGTCGATGGGGCGGGCGCAGGTGCCATCGGCACAGGCCTCGGCATCTACAGGCTTGTAAGCCTTGTAGAAGCCGTATCCCAAAAACGCGGCGCTCAGCGCGAAGGCGTACCATTTGTAGGCATAGAGCGCCCCGAGCTGCGCGATGAACACGCCTGTCACGCCAAAGCTGACGAGCACCAATGGAAGGATGCAGCAAGAAGTCATCGCCAGCGCACCGAGGACGCCGAGGCCGGTCACGCCCCATCCCTTGGTGGTTTCGTCGCCAGTTTTCTGCGACTGAGATTGCGGCAGTTCTGCCAAATGTTGTTCCATCGAATCTTCCTTGAACAGATGTTTCCACCGTTCTAGGGTCTGTAGTTGATACAGGCTCAAGGGGTTTTTCGGCACAATGAGTAACAGAAGCGTGAGATCAATTCGGCGGGGTGATTTGGCACGAGCGACGGGCTGCAACCTGGAAACCATTCGCTACTACGAGAAAATCGGGATCATGCCGGACCCGCCGCGCAGTACGAAGGGCTATCGAAGCTACGATGATACCCATGTACGACGATTGAAGTTCGTCATGCGGTCCCGAGATCTCGGTTTCTCGCTAGAAGAGGTTCGCGGGTTGCTGGGCTTGGTTGATAATCGGATCCAGACTTGCGCCGAAGTCCAATCCATGGCCGAAGTACATCTCGGAGAAGTGCGCGCAAAAATAGCCGATCTGACACGGATAGAACGCGTCCTATCGGAAACCTTCGCGCGCTGCACGGGCGATGCGGCACCCGACTGTGCCATCATTGATGCGCTTTTCGATGCATGAGCACGAAAACAGGTCTGGAAAGATGCTATTGGCGCATCCTGGCCAGTGCCTCTTGTAGAGTTTGCCGCCGCGGATCGTTTTGCGGAGCTACTGATAACAGTACTTCAGCACGTTCAAGTGCGGCGATTGCCTGTTCCCTATCACCCAAGACGGAGAAAGCGTTGCCAAGCCGCATCCACCCGTCAAAGTCATCCGGCTCATCTTCAAGACGCGCAGCCAGCCGTTCAACCATCGACATGATGAACGCCTGTCTCTCCTCCACGGTCAGGTCTAGAGCGTCTTCTATATCTTCCTGAGAAGGCCCGGTTGCACTAACCATCGGTGCAAAATTAGCCAGTGAGATTGGAGCTCTGCCGATCTCGGTGCCAATTCGGTTTGCTTCAGCAACAAAGCTTTCCATCCAGGGATAGAAACTGTCCGCGTTGTTCAGTCGTCTTACCAGCAAGTCATGTGCCTGCGCGATGTCGCCCTTCTGTCTCAATGCGACTGCCTTGTAGAAGACCGCCGCGGGATTGGACGGGTCCAGTTCCATCGCATGCTCGATTGCGGTCACCGCAGCCGGTGTCACAACACCTTGCTCTGCCGAGATAAGGGCCTCTGCAAGCATGGAGAAAACGGCCGAAGTGGCTTCTGGTCGTTTGGCGACAATCCCGAAGGCCTCGGCAGCATCTGCGAACCGACCCATTCTGGAATAGGTTTGTCCCAGAAGCATCCAGCCTTCTGACGGTCCTCCAGAGGGATCATTCGTGAGCCGATCATAAAGCTGATTTGTCAAATCTGCGACTTTCGCCGTCTCTTGACGTTCAGCTGTCCGCTCGGAAAATGCAATGCCGGGTATCTCCGGTGATCCCATGACCGTGTAGTAACCGAATGCGAAGGCCGGAACGAACATAGCACTCAGAACAATGGCAAAGCGACCACCCGATGTCAGTTCCTTGGTCGCCTGAGCAGTCTTGCGCGACTGCATGAGAATCCGTCTCTTGATCTCCTGTTCTGCCGCGGTGGCTTCTGCGCCAGAAATGACACCGCGCTCAAGGTCCCGTTTGACCTCATCCAATTGGTCCAAGAGAACGGCGGGGGTTGTATCCGCCATGTCCGACGTCATTTCTGACCGGCGTCGGAGCGGTAGTCCCACAAAGAGCAGTCCAATTGTGGACAGTGCGGCAAAAACCAACCAGATCATCAATTGTCCTTTGGAGTGTTAATGTCGATGAAACGCGCAATCTCGGCTTCCTCAACTTCGGAAAAATCCGCCACGACGCCTTTGCGCCGGCTTTTCAAAATGATCGCCCAGCCCGCCAGGAGAGAAACGACAGCCAAAACAAAGGGCGCCAACCAAAGGGCCAGGGTGGAGGCATTGAAAGGCGGGCGCATCAGAACGTAGTCGCCATAGCGCGCATGAATAAACGCGATGACCTCTTCATCGCTGTCGCCAGCGACCAACCTTTCACGCACCAAAATCCGCAAATCCCGCGCAACGCCAGCATTGGAGCTGTCGATATCCTGATTTTGACAGACGACGCAGCGCAGTTCCTTTGAAATCACCCGCGCGCGCTCTTCAAGCACCAGATCCTGCAACATCTCGTCCGGCTCGACGGCAAAGGCCATCACCGGAAGAAGCAAAAAAAGCGCGATGATCACATGCCTCATCCGTTCTGCCCCCTCGGCAATGCGCCTGCCTGTACGAGCGCCTCTCTGAACCTAGCAATGGCTTCATCACCAACAACAGGCCCGACGTATCTGAACAACACAGTTCCATCGGGTCCGACAATGAACGTCTCGGGTACGCCCGACAGGCCCCATTCAATGCCAGCCCTTCCACTCAAGTCTGAGCCAATCCTTTCATAGGGATTGCCAAGCTCCGCCAGCCATTTTGTCGCATCTTCCGGCTTGTCCTTGTAGTTGATACCGAACAGCCTCAGCCCATCTTTTTCGACCATCTGGGTCAGTATGCCATGCTCCGCCCGGCAGGGTACGCACCACGAAGCAAACACATTCACGATGACCGGTCCGGCGTTATCCACGAGATCGGCGCGGGACAAGCCGGGCGTCTCCAACCCCTCAATGGCAGCCAGATCGAACTGGGGCGCAGGCTGGGAGATCAAAACAGATGGAATGTTGTTTGGATCCCGATCGGGGTTCAGCCCCCATAGGAAGAACCCGCCAAATACCGCCGCGATCGCGAGCGGGATGAATGCCAGTATACGTCCCATCGTTACTCTGCCGGAACCCGAGCGGTCACAGCTGCTTTGCGACGAGGTGCACCGACGCGCAACCGACGATCCGACAGCGAAAGACCACCACCTAGAACAAGCATCGCGGACCCGATCCAAATGAAATTGACCAACGGTTCATACAGAATACGAAGAGTCCATGCGCCTTGTGTACTGGCGTTCTCGGAGGCCGGGTTCGCGATGGACGTATAGAGATCTCCTGCCAGTGTGGAGCGTATAGCGCTCTCAGTCGTGGTGCTTTGTGCAACCGGGTAAGTCCGCCGCTCCGGGAAGAGATCGGTTACGTATTTCCCATCCCGCGTGACGGTCAGTTGGCCGCGATCCGCAAAGTAGTTGGGTCCACGCACCCTCTCGACCCCACTGAACGTTACATCATAGCCTCCTATACTGATGTCCGCGCCAGGCTGGACAAAGACAACCTCCTCGGATTTCCAAATGGTTGAGCCAATGAATCCGAACATGGCAACAGCAAGACCCGCGTGGGCCAACGTCATGCCATGCGCGGATCTGGGCAGATTTGAAGCCCGGCGCCAGCATGTTGAAAGCGGGCCTTCAAACAGCTTGATCCGCATCGCCCATTCTCGCACTGTCGCCATGAACAGCCAAAAGGCGAGCATTAGAGACAGATAACCCAACACCGGGCCACCTTCCGCCAGATACCAGACCGCAAGCGTCGCCAGCACGGCAAGAAGGGCGACAAAGCGCAGACGTTGCAGGACGCCCGGCAAATCCGCGCGCTTCCACGACAAGAAGGGTCCACACCCCATTGCAAAGACAAGCGGCAACATGACCGGAATAAACGCAGCATTGAAAAATGGCGGGCCTACCGACAGTTTTTCGCCGCCTGTCATTGCTTCGTAGAACAGAGGGTACAATGTACCAAAAAGGACGACGCCAGTGGCCGTTGTCAGGATCAGATTGTTTACCAACAGGCCCGCTTCACGGCTGATCGGTTTGAACAGCCCACCCGGTTCCATCATCGGCGCGCGCCATGCAAATAGCGCGAGCGAGCCACCGATTGACACCGCCAGCAGTCCCAGAATGTAGAGGCCTCTTTCGGGATCAACCGCAAATGCATGCACAGAGGTCAGCAGCCCCGACCTGACGACAAACGTTCCCAAGAGGGACAGGGAAAAGGTCAGGATCGCGAGGAGAATTGTCCAGCTTTTGAAGGCGTCTCTTTTTTCTGTCACGATTGCGGAATGCAGCAGTGCCGTGCCCATCAGCCAGGGCATGAAACTGACGTTTTCGACAGGATCCCAGAACCACCAGCCGCCCCAGCCAAGCTCGTAATAGGCCCACCAAGACCCCAAGGCGATGCCCGCGGTCAGGCTCATCCAGGCGGCCAGTGTCCACGGACGCACCCACCGCGCCCAGGCGGCATCCACCCGTCCTTCGATAAGGGCTGCAACGGCAAAAGAGAAAACAATCGAAAACCCGACATATCCAAAATAAAGGAGCGGTGGATGCATCGCGAGGCCAACATCCTGCAGCAGCGGGTTAAGGTCTTGGCCGTCGCTGGGTGGCGGGAAGACGCGATCAAAAGGGTTGGACGTAAACAGCATGAAGGTCAGAAAGCCGACACTGATCCATGCCTGCACCGACAGCGTTCGCGCCTTCAGTGCTTGCGGAATATTGGATCCAAACAAAGCAACAGCAGCCCCGAAAACCGTCAAAATGAGTGTCCAGAGCAAAAGCGAGCCTTCATGGCTGCCCCATGTGCCCGCCACCTTATACAACATCGGTTTGAGTGAATTCGAATTCTCAACAACATTCTTGACCGTAAAGTCGCTGGTTATGAATGCCTGCATGAGCGCAAGGAATGCAACGGTGACGAAGAGCACCTGTCCAAACGCGGACCATCGGGCCGATTGCATCCAAAGAATATTCCCACGTTTGGCACCGAGGATTGGCAATACACTTTGAACAAGCGCCAGAGCTAAGGCCAAGGCCAGCGCGAAATGACCAACTTCAGGTGTCATCTGATCATCCACCCCTTCGATGAACTCACCGCTTTGTGCGGTTCGTACCATTCCTATCAAGTCGGCCTGCAGACCGTCAGGGGTTGCTTTGTCACCGTTTGTAACAAAGAGCCCTGTGACATATCATTACAAAACACCCCCTCCCCCGGTCTTTATCTGATCCGACATAATAACGATGTTTCGAGAGTAAGTTGGAAAGGAAAGACCGATGGCAAATAGAAGCATTTTTGCACTTTGCGTGCTGACTACCTTTGGCATATCGCAAGCTGCGTTTGCGGAGTCGCATGTCGGCGGCGAAACTCAGCCTGATACGGGCGCAATGTCCAACATGACAATGGGCGATGGTGCCGCGCAAACTGGTATGATGAGTGGGGACATGATGTCCATGATGCAGAACATGATGAAGATGCACGCATCCAGGATGGGTGGCCGCGGCGGTATGATGGGTATGATGGATCGTGATATGATGGCCATGATGATGCCCAGCGGTGATCCTCAGAACATGCGCGCACACATGGGCGTGAAGTTGCGAGAATTTGATTCCGACGCCGATGGTGCGCTGACCCTCGAGGAATTCGAGACCTTGCACATGAGTGTCGTTCGCGACCGCATGGTTGACCGATTCCAGCATCTGGACGCGGATGCCGATGGTCAGATCACTCAGCAAGAAATGGACGCCGCCGGTACACGGATGGGCGACATGCAAACAACGTCGGATGCGTCCGGATCTGCCGATCACCATGGTAGCGACAATGAATAAACAAAGCCTCAGGCCTGCCTATTCCAAAGGAGGCCTCCGATGCCATCCGATCTGACACGTCGCACGGTCGGATTAGCCTTGATCGCTGCAGCCGTCTCACCAACTTTAGCCGTCGCACAGACAGCCAAGATTTGGTCATCTGACTCCGCGTATAATGCGCTGCGGCAAGATCGCGTCCGGATGATCGACGTCCGTTCGCGGCCGGAATGGGCCGACACCGGGATTGCTGAAGGAGCCTGGCCGATCAGCATGCACGAAGACCGGTTCCCCGAGCGGCTTTTTTCAGCCCGTGCAATGGCTGAAGGCCGGCCTGTCGCCCTCATTTGTGCAACTGGTGGTCGGTCAGGAAGTGTGATGCGGAGTCTCCAGCAAGCTGGGTATAGTGACTTTGTTGATGTATCCGAAGGAATGCTGGGATCTGCCGCCGGGCAAGGTTGGATTGCAGCCGGCCATCCGGTTGTCAGCATGGAAGCTGCCCTGGCGGCCCTTCCGGAAGGCTTGGCCTGACGTGCGCCTCTTGAACCGCCGTGAAGCAATTGGATATGCCGCAGGTTTCGGAGCCGCCGCTGTGCTGCCATCTGCTGCGCTATCCGGCACAGGGCGGAAGCTTGAATACCCAGAGCTTCTGGATGCAACAACATCGCGACGATTTCAGCTGAAAGCTCAATCTGGCGCGACCCGATTTCGCGGCAGTTCCGCGACCGAAACCATCGGTTACAACCAAGGCTATCTTGGACCAACGATCCGGCTTTTGACCGATGCAGAGACTTTGGCCGAGGTGCAAAACACTCTGGACGAACCCGTCTCGTCGCATTGGCACGGGTTGCTTGTTCCAGGCCCCTTCGATGGTGGGCCGCATCAGGCCATCGCGCCCGGACGATCATGGGACCCGGTACTCAACCTTGATCAGCCTCCAGCAACAGCATGGTACCACAGCCATGTGCACGGTTCGACAGCCCGACAGGTCATGTTCGGACTGGCAGGTGTTCTGCATGTTACCGATGGGGAAGACGATGAACGTGGTCTGCCGTCCACCTATGCGGTTGATGACTTG
This sequence comes from Sulfitobacter rhodophyticola, assembly GCF_041281685.2. Classification (GTDB taxonomy): domain Bacteria; phylum Pseudomonadota; class Alphaproteobacteria; order Rhodobacterales; family Rhodobacteraceae; genus Sulfitobacter. Next base: position 9,906 of record NZ_CP166250.2, read on the forward strand.
ACCCTCGTGCTGCAGGACCGTCAATTTAATTGGCGCGGTCGCATGACATACGATGTCGGCATGCATCAATCGATGAATGGTTTTCGAGGTGACACAATGCTCGTGAACGGGCAGGCAGGAGCCTCAGCTGCGGTTCCCAAGGGGGTCGTGCGGTGCCGTCTTGTCAACGGTTCGAATGCGCGGATTTACCGACTGTCCTTGGCCGACGATCGGCCACTTCACCTCGTGGCGACGGATGGCGGATTCCTGGATCGACCGGTTGCACTCACTCGGATGGTGCTTGCGCCAGGAGAAAGGGTCGAAGTTCTCATTGATTTCACGGATGGCAGGGACAGCGTCCTGGTGTCCGACGATATTGCAAACTCCGCCATGGGTGGAATGATGGGAAGTGGTTCTGGCGGTCGTTTTACGGTGCTGCACTTCGCCGTCGATACAACCCTCCCCGTCCGTATCGACACCCTGCCCGATGCCATGGATGGCCCGTTGCCTGACCTTTCTTCCAACAATATCCCAGTTCGGCGTCTAACTCTAGACATGTCGATGGGAATGGGCATGATGATGTCCCGCTCCGGCAATCAGTTTTCAATCAATGGCGCGCCCTATGATCAAAACGCCCTCAATTTCTCTACCAAGCTCAACAGCACCGAGCGCTGGATTGTCCGCGGCGACATGATGATGCACCCGTTTCATATTCATGGGGTGCGCTTTCAAGTCTTGTCCGACAACGGACGCCAGCCGCGGGCAGAGAACAGGGGCTGGAAAGACACCGTTCTCGTGGCTGGCGAGGTTGAACTGGCGATAACGTTCGAAAAACCGGCGCCATCGTCGGCACCGTATATGTATCATTGTCACATTCTTGAACATGAAGACGGCGGCATGATGGGACAATTCAGTGTCTCATGATGAAGAATGTGCTTGACCCTCTACTCGCTGGAACCATGACAGTTGTGCTTGGCCTTTATTGAGGGATCAAAATGGATAATGGATCGAACATCGGGCGTCCTTTTCACGTCGACGTTGTAGCGGTTTTCGTGGCGCTCTATGCGATCGGGTAACACGCATCCCCGTCACTTGGGACTAGTTCTGATCGCAGTGCTTGCGGCGCTGCTCACTGGCATGTGGGCCTTGGATTATTGGCCGAACATAACCCGGGAAACCGTCGAGGGCTGGATTGATGGTGCCGGTCCTTGGGGGCCACTTCTCATTGTTTTGCTGATGATGGGATCAATCGTTGCAAGCCCCATTCCCAGTGCCCCGATCGCCCTTGTAAGCGGAGTTGCCTATGGCCACATGGAAGGAGCCATCTATGTAGCCATCGGGTCGGAACTGGGTGCATTGTCCGCGTTCATCATCGCGCGTTACCTAGGGCGCGTCTACGTCGAGCGATGGCTAGGTAACAAGGCCGCTTATGGTTTGCTCGGGTCTCAAAATTTGCTTACTTTGACGGTGTTTGCTTCCCGTCTTTTGCCCTTCATCTCGTTTGATGCAATGAGCTATGCTGCGGGCCTTAGCCGCCTTCACCTTTGGCGTTTTTTAATTGCAACACTCGCCGGAATTCTTCCTGCGAGCTTCCTGCTCGCGCATATTGGAGCAGAAGCGATGTCAGGGAGTTTCGACGCCGCTGAGTGGGTCATCGTTGGTCTCGGAGTGATGACAGCAACACCGTTGATTCTGGTGGCGATTTTGCGCCCCTCCGGCCGAAACAAAGCTTCCTGAGTTTGGATTACCGACTAGAGCAACTCCTTCACCCGCCTTGCTCAACATTGACCTTCCCACGCAGGAAGCCCCTACAGTCGAATCATGACAGAGTTGCAAACCGAACAGCATCGCCGGGATTTTCTTTACTATGCGACTGCCGGAGCGGGAGCAGTTGCCACTGGCTCGGCAGTTTGGCCTTTGATCAATCAAATGAATCCATCTGCAGATGTTCGGGCTCTCTCAAGCATCCGGGTCGACATTTCGGATGTAGAGCCTGGAACACAACTGACAGTAAGTTGGCGGGGCAAACCGGTCTTTATCCGCCACCGAAATGAAGAAGAGATCGCTCAGGCGCGCTCCGAGGACGTGTTGTCATTGCCCGATGCAGTGGCTCGAAATCCAAATATTCGTGGTGAAGATCCGGCCACAGATGAAAATAGAGCACTGCCCGGACATGAGAATTTCCTGGTTATGATTGGTGTTTGCACACATCTCGGTTGTGTGCCCCTCGGTGATGGTGCCGGCGACTTTGGCGGCTGGTTCTGTCCGTGTCATGGATCCCACTACGATACTGCGGGACGTATCCGGAAAGGGCCGGCACCAGAGAACCTTCACATTCCCACATTATCGGTTTCGGAAGGTATGATATTGACACTGGGCTAGCGGGTTTCACGGGCGGAGACCGAAAAATCTCGAACCCGATACGAATTGTTACATATGCAGGTTGAGTCTGCCTTGACCTTCCAGCTACTGGAGGAGCTAGTTGTCTGATCGTCTTGAATATCAAGGATTGAGACGATGAGCACGGATCAAGATCAACACCACAACACCATGCAGGCCGCGACCGCTTCGAACGCCACGACAGTGATCGATCCGGTGTGTGGCATGACCGTTGAGGTCAACGAAAATCCCCGGAATACTGAATTTGGAGCGGAGACCTTCCATTTTTGTTCAGAGAACTGTGAAACGAAGTTTCGCAGCGACCCATATTACTACGCCTCGGGACATGCGCAAAAGGCGCAAACGCATAGCGAGGTAAGTACTCAATGGACGTGCCCGATGCATCCCGAAATCCTCAGGGACGAGCCCGGCGCGTGCCCGATTTGTGGTATGGCGCTTGAGCCAATGCTCCCTTCGGATGAGCCGTCCGAAGAACTCTCCGATTTCACGAAGCGCATGTGGATCAGCGCGGCAGCCGCAGTTCCGCTGGTCATCTTGACTATGGGCGAACTGGTCGGTCTGCCCGTGCGCGCGTGGATCGGTCATCAGACTGCAGTCTACATCGAATTCCTCCTCGCAACGCCGATCATTCTCTGGGCCGCGCTCCCGTTCTTCAAAAGGGGGTGGGATTCCATAAGGACTCTATCCCCAAACATGTGGACGCTGATCGCGCTCGGGGTCGGAGCCGCCTACACCTATTCGCTTGCCGCGACCTTCTTGCCTGGAATTTTTCCTGCTGCGTACCAAACCGGCGAAGGCGTCGGGACTTATTACGAAGCCGCAGTTGTGATCGTCACATTGATCTTTGTCGGTCAGGTGCTTGAATTGCGTGCACGGGAACGAACGGGTGATGCAATCCGCGCCTTGCTTGATCTCGCACCGAAAACAGCCCGCCGTATCATGCCGGACGGGACCGAATACGACGCACCGCTGGAGCATATCATTGCTGGCGATACGTTACGCGTGCGACCCGGTGACAGCATCCCAGTGGACGCTGACGTGCTTGAGGGACGTTCATCAATCGACGAAAGCATGATTACTGGAGAGCCGCTTCCCGTTGAAAAAACACAAGGGGACCGGGTCACGGGCGGGACAATCAACAAAAACGGCACATTGATGGTGAGGGCCACACAAGTCGGGGCGGACACAGTCCTTTCTCAGATCGTGGATATGGTCGCTGGAGCGAAACGGTCGCGCGCGCCAATTCAGGGACTAGCAGATCGTGTGTCGTCAGTATTCGTGCCAACGGTCGTTCTCATTGCGGTCACATCATTCATCGTTTGGCTCATGTTCGGGCCAGATCCAGCACTTGCATTTGCGATAACAGCTGCGGTCTCTGTACTTATTATCGCCTGCCCTTGCGCATTGGGTCTCGCAACACCGATCTCGATCACCACAGCTGCGGGCCGCGGGGCACAAGCAGGTGTCTTGATCAAGGATGCAGAGGCACTGGAGCGGATGGCGCGCGTCGATACGGTCATTGTTGATAAGACCGGCACCCTCACTCAAGGGCGTCCGAAGCTCACAGATGTGGTGGTCATGGGTGGGCACTCTGAAAATTATGTTCTTACCCTTGTTGCAGCCTTAGAACGAGGCTCAGAGCACCCCCTTGCGGAGGCGATCGTGGAGGGTGCACGAGAGCAAGGCCTGTCGCTTTTTGAAGCAAAAAACTTCGAGGCTATCACTGGCAAAGGTGTCAGAGGTCAAGTTGACGGCCATGATGTCGCTCTCGGAAATCCAGCACTGATGGACGAAATCAATGTGGACCATTCGGTTGCTGAACATGCTGCAAATGACTTGAGGGCGTCTGGAAAGACTGCCATGTTCATAGCAGTTGATGGTAGTTTCGCCGGGATCGTTGCAGTCGCTGACCCGATCAAAGAAACCACGGCCGGTGCCATTGACGATCTTCATCGCCTCGGGCTCAGGGTCATCATGGCGACTGGTGACAATCAAAAGACAGCGGAAGCCGTCGCTTTGAAGCTTGGAATAGATGAAGTTCATGCAGGGGTTTTGCCGGAAGACAAGAAAGCCCTGGTGGAAAACTTGAGGCATGAAGGCGCCCAGATTGCCATGGCCGGAGATGGCGTAAACGATGCGCCTGCCCTAGCGGCTGCCGATGTCGGGATTGCGATGGGTACCGGTGCCGACGTTGCCGTCGAAAGCGCTGGCATCACACTATTGGGAGGCGATCTGGTAGGCATTGTCAGAGCCGGCAGGCTCGCAAAAGCAACGGTTCGAAATATCAAACAGAACCTATTTTTTGCGTTTGCCTATAACACTGCAGGTGTTCCTGTCGCGGCTGGCATTCTTTATCCCATTTTCGGGTTGCTTCTCTCGCCAATGATTGCTGCCGCAGCCATGAGCCTGTCGTCAGTATCGGTCATTGCGAATGCGCTTCGATTGCGGCGTGCCGGACTTTGACCCCTGTATGCGAAATTGTCATCAGATTCTTGAGCTCTCCACCAAGCCGTAACTCAAGAAGTACAGGTCCATTCGCGCCTTCATGGGCCAGATTGCCATTGTGCGGCACAAGAGCTCCAAGTATCTGCGGTCCAGGAAAGCCGGATTGCACTCATCTCATTCAGTTGCGCTGTGGCAGCAGACTTGTCGTTCCCACTGACCCGGCATTCACGAGCTGTCGCTCAAGATACATAGGGACATACTCTCCACGCCGCCACAATCGACCAAGATCATCGTAAAAGCGGCTGAGAAAATGGCCCGACTGTCCGGTTGATGCTATGTATACTGAACTGTTTGGGTCAGAAAGATCATAGACCCCACGGAAAGTCGATCCAAAATCAGCCTGGAACGGGTCCTCGGATGCACCCGCAGAAAACCCAAGGAAAAGAGTGGTGTCGCCGCCTGAGAACGGAAGTCGAATGTTTGACATGAAACTGAAACCTCGAGACCAACTCAGGATAGGATGATCAAGTGCGGTTTGATGGGCAACTCCCCACCTCAAAGCACTTAAGTCGCCACTCCCATATGTTTCTTCGAGCCATAGCAATGCATCGTCTAACGCCAGACTAGCCATCTGATCACAGGTCTCGATTTCCTCGGATTGAACAACATCACACCATATTGCAGCGCCACCTACGTCGCGAAATACGCGTTCGAGAAAGCGTGTCTGAATGACAGGAAATCCCTCAGCCATTTTGCTCAATTCGTCGTTTATCAACCGTTGCTGGAGGGCGCGCATCCAAGCGGTATAGATCAGGGGTTCCGACATGTGCTCGTTCATGTCGCCGTTCCAATCTGCCAGCATTTGTAGAGCTTCTGCACGCTGCCGGGCAAGAGTTCCTTGGGGCGCGGGAGGTTCTGAAAACCACAAGTTCTTGGCGATGAGTGGCAATAGGCCCCTTGCGGCCGGACTGATAGTGTCTTGCTGATACTCAATGAAACCGTCCCGGGTGTGGACGTCGCGCGCCTCGAGGAGCCTCTCGAGGCGGCTTAACCTAAAATCCTTTGCGTCAGCCCTAACAATGTTGGGCGAGAGTACTTGTTGGCCAATGTTGCTATCATTTTGCCTTTGCATTCCTGGATCGTCCGCATTGCTTGGCTTCGCAACGCCTCGCGCGCGCCATTGGCTCTCCCATAACCATCCAGGAGCAGGCATGAACCCGCCAAAAACATTTCGAGGATCTCGACTTGGCAGTTCGCCTACAAACTGATTTGCGAGATTTTCCTCGTCTGCAATGATCATCGTCATAGCGGGTGCGATGAAGGATCTCATTGCCAAAAACCCCTGATCGATGGTTTTCGCAGTCATCAATCCCATGAGCGCACTTACTGAAGTGTCGTTTGCGGACAGGCCGGTCCATGCAAGAGAGGCAATGTGCCCTTCTGGAATGACCGACGATAAACCGAACAAGTCAGATTGAATGATCGGACCGTTTTCGCTTCGCTCCAAGCGAATAGTCACGGGCGCTTCGCCCCGAATGCGTATAACGGAGGGGCGCGAAACGATTGGCCGGGGTCCCGCCGGTGTCAGTACCTCACGAGAGCCTGTGTCGAGTAGCTTCTCAATAAAAAGATCCTGGTCGTCGATGTTTGATGTGGTTCCAGACCATGCCAGACTGCTGTTACGACCTGACAGTATGACCGGCAACCCAGGTATTGTCGCACCGATGACGCCACCGACTTGAAGCTCCAACCCAGCGAGGTACCAGAGCGAAGGTATGGCCAGCTGAGTGTCGAAAATACCGGCAACTACCGCGTTGCCTGAAACGGTTCGGTTGCGGGTGGCAGCCCAGGCAAGCATCGACGAATTGAGATTGGGACTTCTAAGAGGCGACAATCTGCTCAGTTCAGCGGGTTCAAATCGAATGGCGCCGAGACGAGCATTCGGAAACTGGTCAAAGTACCTTGGTATGTTGCGATCATCATTGGCAAATGACGCCGGGAGAAGATCAGAAACGCGTGCGGGGGGAATGAGCATAGAGAGGCGAGCCCTCAAAACCTCTTCTTGGAATTGACCCGAGCTCTGTAACGCAAAAAGCTTGAGAATTGCGATGCTGTCCTCTGGTCTCCATGGCGCGATGGAGCTTTCAAACAGAAAGAATTCTGGTGCACCTCGCCCCAACGCACCTTTGTTGATTTCCTCAATCCACGCATTCACCCCTTCCGCATAGGCGTTGAGAGCTTCACGCGTTTTGTCGTCCTGGGCGGAAAGCGAAGAACGAGCGGCCTCGGCCAGATCAAGTCTGCGCATGAAATCGTCATAGGCCAAAGTGCTTCGCCCGAAGAGTTCAGATAAGCGTCCTTGGGCAATTCTTCTCAGAAGGGTCATTTGCCACAGCCTGTCTTGCGCGTGAGCGACTCCAAGCCCAAAAAAGACATCGGGGTCGTTCGTTCCAAAAATGTGTGGAACTGCGTAAGCGTCTCTCACGATATCGACCGGTGCCGATAGACCCTCAACATTGAAACTTGCCGTGTAGTCTGGAATTGATCGAGTCATCAGCCAAATCGCCAACACGATCGCAACTATTGTTATGATTGCTGCGGCGATGAACCCTCTAAGCAAAAGTCGGAATAGACGTCTCATCCGTACCATGTCCGCTGACGGTAGCTTCGCAGAACATTCTTCGTTTCAGTAAAGCGTGTACGGAAACAGGTCGACCTCCAGTCCTTTTTATACGCGAGGTCACAGCTCCGTCTTGAAGATCGGGCGTCGGCTGGCGAATTCAAAATGGCGATTACCTTCGGTTTCGGTCGTTCCATCGCTTGCAGATCCAAACGACGCAAAACAGAGCCAAAATTACGGCGAATACAAAAGCCGCCCATGTGATGCCAATAGTGAATATGGTTGTCGTCCCGTAGCTGTCACCTTGCATCGACTTCTGCCTCCAAGAAAGAGGTAGAGCAACGTCGATCCACGGCAGTTTCTATCATGAACCCTTGGCTGTTTCGCAGTGCATACGATCTTTGGAATACACTTGAGATTGGCGGCCAAGTCGCCCGCTGCTATCACGGGACAATCAGTGAACTAAAAAAGTCTGACTTGGGTGCCGACTTCCGCCAGATCGAACAACTCTGCGATATGCTCGTTGTACAGCCCAATGCACCCATTGGAAGACTGACGCCCGATCTTGCGTGTGTCGCCGGTCCCGTGGACACGGTAATATTGCCAGGAAAGATAGAGCGCGTGTGTGCCGAGAGGGTTGTCCGGGCCCGGTGGCCAGTAGTCAGGCCATTCAGGATTACGCTCCTTCATCGAAGGTGTCGGTCTCCAACTCGGACCTTCCACTTTTTGAACGACCCTTGTGTATCCCCGCCGGGTCAGCTCTTCTGATTGAGGCACGCTCGACGGGTAGAGCTTGTAAATACTTTCGTCCTCAGACCAGAACTGAACGGCTCTTGAATTGATGTCGCAGAGGATCGCCCCATGCTCGAGATTGTCAAAGTGGTCTTGCCATGGCTGAGCGCTGAAGGACGAGATATTCCTGCGTACCGCCGTTCCGGTCGGTTGCTCCACAGACTGGGCCTTTACCAAGGCCGGAAGTCCGATGACGGCGGCGGCGGTTGTTGACAGAAACTGCCTGCGGTTTTTAATTATTCTGCTCACAGCTTTCCTCCATTTTTTTTTGAATCGTAAGACCTCTAGTAGCTAGAGGGTCAAGCGATCCGGGAATGACATTTTTGTGAAGCGATTTAGAGAAAGCGACGGGTTGAAGCCCGATACTCTTCAAATTCAGAACCGTACATTTCCTTTAGCCACGACTCTTCTGCGAATGGCGCGGCTATCAGAACAAGGATGGCGGCTGTTCCTACAGTGAGCGCCGAGGGTGAAGATGTAAGGATCATCCACCCACCGACAATTGCCATATCGGCCATGTACTGAGGGTTTCGAGAGTAGCGATACATGCCGGTAGTCCTCAACTTGCCTTTAGCTCCGCCAGTTTGCGCTAACCCGAAATGAGCGACTTCAGTCCAGACGACAAAATTGCCAAACAGAATGAGAGGTATCCCGACCCCGAACCGGAGCCAGTTGGGAAGCACCAAAATGCCCCACCCCAAGACGCCAAGCAAAATAAGTACGCCAAACAACGAAAACGTTGGCACCCAGACCAAAATTGGCGTGATCGCCGTGTAGCGTTGGGGCGGCCAGATACGACGCTTTGGGAAAACAATTGACCAAAGGATCGAAGCCAGTGTTGCTGCAGCGATTCCCAGACCAGAAAGAATAAGCGTAGTTTCCATCATGCTTTTGTCTGCTCGTGCCCATAGAGTCGTGCGCTCTCATGAGCATTCTCCAAGTCTTCCAATTCGAGCGTGGAGTGCTGGATGCCGAACTCTTCGGTGAGGCGCGCTTTCACGGCAGCCTTGAGCCCTTCGCCGGATGCGCCATCAATGGTCACGACATGGCAGTCCAATGCCGTTTCGTTTTCTTGCATCTGCCACAGATGAACGTGGTGGACATCATGGACCCCGTCGACCTCCCTGATTGCAGCAACAACGGCATCATTGTCGATGTCGGGCGGGCTTCCGAGCATCAGGATGCGGATAGGCCCCCCGATTTCAGTCACGGCGAGATAAAGAATGTAGAGCGCAATGCCGATGGTGATCGCCGGATCGACCCACCACATATCATAGAGCAAGATGAGCGAGCCGCCGATGATCACGGCAACAGAAGCCAACGCGTCCGACAGGTTGTGCAGGAAGAGCGCCCGGATGTTGACGCTGCCCTTTTGCATCGAATACGTCAGCAGCGCTGTCAGTGTGTCGACAACCAGCGCCACCGAGCCCAGGATCACCACGGTCCAACCGGCGACTTCGGTCGGTTCGATGAGCCGCATCCCGCCCTCGTAGATCAGATAGACGCCGACGAGGATGAGGGTGGTGTAGTTGATCAAGGCGGCCACAACTTCGATCCGGCCATAGCCGAAGGTCATGCGCTCGTCGGCCGGGCGTCTCGCGATCTTTCGTGCCGCGAAGGCGATCACCAAGGATGCCATGTCCGAGAAATTGTGCAGCGCATCGGCAATGAGCGCGAGACTGCCGGACAAGATCCCACCGACAATCTGCGCAAGCGTCAGAAGAGCGTTGGCCCAGATCGCGATGGAGACACGGCGGTCGCCTGACGCAGGATCTATATGCGCGTGGCCGTGATCATGAGGCATGCCGGGATTCCTCGTGCTGATGATTGGGCAAAGCCAAGCCGGGGATTTGCGGCACTTTACCGGACCTGATCCGGCGCACGCGGGCATTCATCCAATGGCGGATGATGTGGCGGTACAACAAGCCCTTTACGAAGCTGAACGATTGCCCATGGTTCGCGTAAAAGTCGTCAGGCGCGTCGAAGGTGCCGAAGTCCTGAACAATACCAGTCTTCTGGATGTAGGTGTCGCCACCTGTCCACTCCACTGGCGGCGCCTGCAGGCAACCGGTCCCTGCCCCATAACCGCAGAGGCTGAGTGTATCGGAAAATGTGGATTGGAGTGCCGAGAGAAACTCTGCATCCAAAATGAACCCTTCGAGGTTTGCCCAACCCGTCTTGGTCTCCACCTCAACCCATGAGTGAATGATCTCTTCCGGGGCGATCGGATAAACGAGTTCAGGTACGACGCCCCGTTGCAGCTCTTTATGAATCGTGAAGCCGTGAAGGCGGCACCGTACACCGACTGCACGCAACAGGGCCATAAGAAGCGTGCCCTTGGTGTTGCATTGACCAAAACCGTCAGCGAGGACTTCGGCGGCCGAGATGTTGTCTGCGCGGTTGTACCCGAAGGCAATTTCATTGCGCACGAAATCATAAACGGCGCCGATCCGGTCATATGGCGAAAGAGTTTTCCATCCTTTGTCTTCAACCAGTCGTGCAATCGACGGATGGTCGAAATTAAGGATTGGGGTGGCTGCAACAAGCGGGTCACTGGCGGTCAACTGTCATCTCCTCGAATCGTCTGACGCAACATGTAATTGCTATAGTGACTGTAGGTTCAAGCTTAAATATTCTCGCGACGATTCCAACACGCTGTCACAAATCTGATGCGAAAAAGTAGCATTTTCGACCCAGACCCAACCCTCGTTACTGGAGCGAAAGAATGAAGACATTAACAGCGGTATCTGCCCTTGCTATCGCGGTATCAGGCATGGCGACAGCACAAGACCTGCCTCAGGCCGAAAACGAATGGTTCGTATCCGGACAGGAGCGTCTGGCCGAAGAACTGGCAAAGCAGCCCAATACTAACAGGGCTCTCAACATCATTTTGATGATCTCTGACGGCAACGGCGTTGGTACAAACTACGCATCGCGTCTGTTTGCAGGCCAGCAAGAGGGCGGCTTTGGTGATGAGTATGTTCAACCCCAGGAGGCCTTTCCAAACCTCGCTCTGGTCAAGACCTACAACGTCAACGCCCAGACACCGGACAGCGCTGGCACGGGCACGGCCATGATGGCCGGGATCAAAACCAAGGCAGGCATCATCGGTGTGAATGAAAACGTGAACCGCGGCGACTGTTCGACGCTGCCGGGCAATACCGTTTCCTCCATGAACGAACTTATGAGTGAGATGGGAAAAGAAACCGGCATTGTCTCCACAGCGCGCATCACACATGCGACACCGGCCTCGGCCTACGCAAAGACAGTGGACCGCAATTTCGAGGCGTCAGTGCCTGAAGGTTGCGACACCCAGACTGACATTGCGACGCAGCTGATCGAGGCCATGCGTTCCGGGATGATCGACGTCGCCATGGGCGGCGGCATGCGCAACTTTCATGGTGACGAAGGCGGGCGCCGCGAAGACGGGGTCAATCTGATGGACGTAGCCCAAAGCGAACTAGGCGCTCATTTGGCGACCGATCAGGCGTCTTTCGAAAACACCCCTTTGGATGGGACCCCGATCCTCGGGTTGTTTGAAAGCAGCCACATGATGTACGAAGCTGACCGCGAAGACGAACCCAGCCTGGCCGACATGACCGGTGCGGCCATCCAGGCGCTTCAGGCAAAATCGGGGGACAATGGCTTCTTTCTTCAGGTCGAAGCGGGTCGCGTGGACCATGCCAACCACGGCGGCAACCTTGCACGCGCGGTACGTGACCAAAAGGCGTTCTCCGACGCCGTCGCGATCGCTGATGAACTGACGGACGATGCCGACACCCTGATCATCGTGACGGCTGATCATGAACATGCGCTTGCCTTCAATGGTTATTGCGGGCGTGGGTCGGACATCCTTGGCCTGTGCATGGGCATCGACGGCGAAGGCGTGGCGCATACCGGAGAGCCCGAATTGGGAGCCGACAATAAGCCGTTCACCGTCGCCGGCTACCTGAACGGTGCGGGATCGGTTCTGACCGAACAAGCGGATGGTTCTTTCTTTGGTACGCGTCCGGCGCTCACCGAAGAGGCCGCGACAGACCTGGACTATTTGCAGCAGGCGGTGGTTCCCAAGTCCTCCGAAACCCATTCGGGTGAGGATGTCGCCGCCTATGCCAAAGGCCCGTGGGCACACCTTGTCGATGGCACAATTGAACAGAACATGATTTTTCACATCATGAACTATGCCGCGACGGCCGAATAATCTGATTTGGTCTGATCACGACATCCCCAAGAGTTCCGCTCTTGGGGATGTTTTGCTTTTTCGGATGAAGACCAGGGAGATCCGTCCTGGGCTTAGTTTTTCTCGGAAAGTTGAAAAGATGAGTTGATGTAACTAGCTGTTTGATGGAGTAGTTTTGTGTTATCTCGCATCATACTAGGGCTAAATGTGGTCACCACAGCGACTACGCACCAACTGCATTCTACAAACCATCTTGACTCATGCAGGCCGAGGATATCAGGTGCTCGGACTTGGTCCCAAAGCCGATTTGCGGCGGCGGGGTAAATGGGAACGCGGTAGGGACATCAAGTCCTGTCCTGATCCGAGACTGCCCACGCAACTGTGAGCGTTAGCTGCATTCCGAATACCACTGGAGAGATCCGGGAAGGTGGAAATTGCCGCGATGAAGCGCGAGTCAGGAAACCTGCCAGGTACACTGTGACGCCTCTAGGGAGGCATCTTGCACGATGGGTGCAGAAAGGACGAACTAATGCATATTGAACCTGGCGTCGTGGACGGCGCAAAACTCGTACTGGGAACCGCGACTGGCGTTGCCTCAGTTGGAATTGTCGCCAAGCTCGCTGTTGATCACGTGAAGCAGAACGGTAACATCTTAGCTTTGGTCGGACGCTCCGCTGCGGCAAGCGCGATGGTGCTCGGATTCTTTGAATTTCTGCCGCATCCACCTGTTGGAGTGTCAGAAGTACATTTGATACTTGGAACCACACTTTTCCTGATCCTCGGCACAGTTCCAACAGCTATTGGTCTGATCTTTGGTCTTGTCGCGCAAAGCTTCCTGTTTTCACCTTCCGACATTCCGCAGTTGGGAATGAACTTGACTACGCTCATTCTACCAGTTTTGGCGATGGCGGCATTGGCTCAACGAATTATACCGGCCGACACCCCTTACACTGAAGTAACCTATGGCCAAGCCGCGAAGCTATCTGCGGTGTTCCAAGGTGGAATTGTCGCATGGGTGGCATTCTGGGTATTCTACGGGCAAGGATTTACAGCAGAGACCTTAGCAAATGCAGGTGCATTCGCCTCAGTCTACATCATCGTTGTATTGCTTGAACCTATCATTGACCTTGGTGCTCTGGCTTTGGCAAAGACATTCCGGAGGTTCGAGAACACAGGCCTTCCGCACGCCCGGCTCTATCAACCTGCCTAAGGTAATTAGTAACCAAGTACGACTGACCATTGTGGTTTTACACACCGTTTTGGAATGCGAGCAATTGGCGCGACTATGCGCCGATTGCATCGTGGTCGGTCAGACACTCTGAGTGATCGCGCAAGACCTCGAGAACCTTGCAGTCCGCCGTATTGCCTCCGCTGCATTCGTGGATCATGCGCTTCAGCTCGGTGCGAAGCGCTTTCAGCCGATCCATCCTTAGTTCTACTTGTTTGAGTTGTCGCCGGGCGATGGAATCCGCCTCATGGCAGGAGCGGTCGGGATTGTCGCTGAGATCGAGAAGCTCGCGGATCGCTTCAAGGGGAAACCCCAACTGGCGTGCGTGCCGGATAAAGGACAAGCGGTCAACTTCCGCATCCCCGTAGCGCCGCTGCCCGCCTTCAGTGCGACCCGGTTCGGGCATCAACCCGATCTGTTCATAGTACCGGATGGTCTGAACTTTCGTTCCGGTTTTCTTTCCCAAACTTCCGATCGTGAGCATGAAACCTCCATATCTATAGTGGTGGTAGCTATAGCTATTGGCATGCGCAAGCCAGCACTGTAATCACAGGTCCGTGACAGGCTGCCGCAATGCCGAAAAACAACTTGAACCTCTAGGGGCTAGAACATTTAGAAAGCTCTAAAAATGGGCGGACTCGGGCGCAACACGACCAATGAGATTATCTGCGTTACAAAAAGTGCTTTGGGGACTCGCCGCGATCGCGATCGCGGGGTTCGTCTGGCTGCAAGTCTCGACCAGAAATGAACAGCGCGCTGATGATCCTGCGTTCCGGGCTGATTTCGAACTGACCGATCATCAAGGCATGGTGCAGACGGACGAAGACCTCGCCGGGCGCTGGATGCTCGTGTTCTTCGGCTTTGCGAATTGCCCCGATGTGTGCCCCACGACCCTGGCCGAGGTTGCCGCTGTCATGGATGCGCTCGGCTCCGATGCCGCCAAAGTCCAGCCGCTCTTTATCTCGATTGACCCCGAACGCGACACGCCTGAACAACTCGCGGAATTTGTACCGGCATTTGATGCCAATATCATCGGTCTCACCGGCACGGCAGATCAGATCAAGCGAACATCGGAAACCTTCCGCGTGTACTTTGAGAAGATCGAGGAGGCGGCTTCGCCCGACGGATACACGATGGGGCATTCGTCTCAGCTGTTCCTCTTTGATCCGCAAGGCGGATATGTGGGGGCCTGGACATATGGCACGCCGGCAGAGGAGATCCTTGCCGATCTGAAGGCGCGGATGTCGCTATGAGCCGGTTGATGGCAAAAGAGACGGCTTTGGCCGCCGCGTGGATCGTCGCTTTGGGAAGTTCCTTGGCCGTGCTCTATATCGGTGAGGTTCTGGGGCAGGCTCCGTGCAGTCTGTGCTGGTTTCAGCGTGCGTTTATGTTCCCTCTGGCCGTCGTGTTGGGCCTCGGTCTCTGGTGGGAGGATCAACGGGTCGGTCGCTACGGCGTTGCGCTCGCCCTCGGTGGCGCTGCCATCGCGCTTTGGCATCTTGGTCTCTATACTGGAGTTTTGCCCGAGCCGATCCAACCCTGCACGGCGACTGGCCCATCCTGCACCGGCGACAATCAGCTGTTTCTTGGAATCCCTATCCCGCTCTTGGCGCTGATTGCCTTTGCGTTTATCGGCTTCTTGTCATTTTTCTCCCTGAAGGAGCCCCGTCCATGAAAAACAAATCCATCGTTCTGTCGGTCTTACTTGTCGGCCTTGCAGTCTTTGCCGCCGCCGTTTGGTATCAGTCCCGCCCTGCCCCGGTCGCTCAGGTTGATCCGGTCCAACCCGAAATCGCCGAAGCACTCATGCGTCCCTACTCACCCATCATGGGACCAGAAGACGCGCCGGTTACAATTGTGGAGTTCTTCGATCCCGCTTGCGAAGCTTGCCGTGCTTTCTATCCGATCATAAAGGACATCATGGCGGAACACGGCGATCAGGTCCGCGTCGTATTGCGATACACCCCATTTCATGGCGCTGCATCGGAAGAGGCGATCCGGGTGATGGAAGCGGCGCGCATGCAGAACGTATATATTCCGGTCAAAGAAGCGATCCTCGAATTTCAGCCACGATGGGCATCCCACGGTGAACCAGCGCCGGGATTGATCCTTGGCATTGCAGAGCAGGCCGGTCTGGACGTAGAAGCCGCACAAAACCAGATGAAAGCGCCCCAGACGCTCGCAATCCTTAATCAGGATCGTGCGGATGTGGAGACAATGGGCGTGCGTCAGACACCAACGTTCTATGTGAATGGCAAACCGCTTGACCCGTTCGGAGCCGACGAGCTGCGCGCCTTGGTTGCGGCCGAAGTCGCGGCGGCCGGGTCGTGATCAAAAGACTGACTTTAGGAGCAAACCTGTGAACTCAACCGTTGCAGCCATCGCACTTGCATTCAGTGCGATTGTCGGATTACCGACCACCTCTTCTGCTGGCTCTGAGGATATTGTCGTTGACGACGCATGGGCCCGCGCGTCCATCGGCATCAACCGTCCAAGTGCGGCCTACATGACACTGCGCAATACCGGCACCGATCCAGTGACATTGGTGGGGCTGGAAACGCCGCTCGCCATGATGCCTGACATTCATGAGACCAAGACGGACGCCAATGGTGTGAGTTCCATGGGCCCAGTCGGTGAAATCACCATCCCAGCGGGCGAAAGTGTTTCGCTGGAACCAGGTGGCATGCATGCCATGCTGATGCGGTTGCAAACCAAGATGGTGGAAGGCGAGACCTTTCCGCTGACATTGACCTTTGCCGATGGCGGGACGCTGACCGTTGATGTGCCCATTCTTGGCATTGCGGCACGTGGGCCGGAGGGCTGATGAGCCGAAGAACTCTCCTTGCTTATGGTGCCGCAATTGCCGGAGTGGCTGCGCTGGCGCTGTTCATCGGCTGGTGGCAGGTGGATGGTCCCGGCGCGCCTGAACCTGTAGCTCAGCGACCCTTGCCGCTCACCCAGATGGACTTTCAGATGACCGATCAAGGCGGTGAAACTGTCGGACCTGCGTCGCTTCTGGGCAATCCATCCATGGTGTTTTTTGGCTTCACATACTGCCCCGATGTGTGCCCCACCACATTGTCGGATATCTCTGGCTGGCTCGACGACCTTGGAGATGATGTTGCGGACATGAACGTCGTGTTCATCACGGTCGATCCAAAACGCGACACTGTTGCGGATATGGCGGAATATGTCAGCTACTTCCATCCAGCCATCCAGGGTTGGAGGGGTTCACAGGATCAAACAATGCGGGCCGCAGAGGGATTTCGCGCGAGTTATGAAAAGGTCGCCACCGGTGGTGATGACTATACCATGAACCATACGGCGAGCGTCTTCATGTTCGATGCTGAGGGACAGTTTGCCGGCACAATCGATTATCATGAACCAAGAGAATTTGCGGTGCCGAAGATCCGCCGCGTCCTCGCAAGAACCGAAGAAGAAACATCATGAAGCTGAGATACCTCGTAGCAAGCATCGCCGGAACAAGCCTCGCCATTGCACTGGTGCTGGAATTCCAGACCGACTGGAGAAAGGCCCCCGTTCCGGAGGCGCTGGCAGCCGTGTCTGATTGGCAACCGTCACCAATGCGGATGCCCGCACCGCAGGATCAACTGCTTTCAATCTACTCGAACGAGACTTTTGAACCTGTGACAGTCGCATGGAGGGCAGAACCCCCTACTCTGCAATTTGCCACTGTCGCTTTGCTTGAAGTGAGGCCCCCGGTTGAAATCTGGTCAGCGACATTGTCCGTCGGCGAAACCCTAGATGCACTGCTCTCCAAGGCAGGTCTTTCTGCAATCGACCGCGCTGAGGTCGCGCTTGCCTTGGCTGCAGAATACGATCTGCGAAAACTGAAACCCGGATACGGCATTGATGTCGAAACGTCATTGTCGGGTACCCCACGCCGGGTCGCGCTTTCGGTGGACGAAGGCGTTCGGATTGAAGCCACGTTTACAGATGAGATTGCGACACGCAGGATTGTTCCCGAGCCAGACTTGGTTGTTCGCGCCGCTGATACCACCGTTCAGAATTCCATCTTTGCTACCCTTGCGTCAGCGGATGTCCCGGCACGCTTTGCTGTGGACTTGGCCGAGATGCTGGGTGGCACCGTGGATTTCCGCCGCGATTTGCAAGGGGGCGAACGACTGCAACTGATGTGGCGTGAAACGATGCTCGAGGATGAAGTGATTAGGCAACCCAGCCTGTCCTTTGTCGCGCTGACAATCGATGAGACGCTTTATGAAGTCGTCTGGCCCGACGACAACTCTGGCAACGCCACGATCTTCATTGACGGAGAACTGCTCAGGGTCTTTGCGCAGCCTGTGAAAGGCGCTCGGCTAAGCTCTGTTTATGGCAATCGCAGGCACCCTGTATTTGGGGACGTGCGCATGCATACCGGCGTCGATTTTGCAGCTCGCCATGGGACGCCTGTCTACGCGACAGCACCTGGCCGCATCTCGTTCATCGGGCAACGCCGCGGTTATGGCCGCGTCGTCGAGATCGCACATGGTTCAAACACCATGACCCGATACGCACATCTCAGCGACGTCCCGGAGGGACTGGGCGTTGGAGACAGAGTTGCCGCAGGTGACAATATTGGCAGTGTCGGCGCCACCGGGACAGCGACGGGTCCAAACCTGCACTACGAAGTGCGCGTAGACGGTCGCCCGACAGACCCGATGTCAGATGAAAGGCTTGCCGCGGCGGCAAGCCAAGTCGAGACCAACACCAGCGTTCTGGTCCGTCTTGAGACTGTTCGCGCGCAATTCACCGGTTTGCTTGACCAGAAAGTTGCCGCGGCGACTTCAGAAAGACTGTAGATCATGAGACTGCTCACACTCGCAACAGCACTATCATTCGGCTTCGCCGGTCAAGCATTTTCTGAACCCACACCCATAGACGTCAAAAAGACCAATGGCTGCGGGTGCTGCCTCGCCTGGATGGATCATCTTGAGGAGAACGGATTTGCGCCGAGTGGACAAGACATGTTTGCAGGGCTGCTTGTTCGTTTCAAACTCGACAGCGGTGTCCCCCAACGCATGGTGTCCTGCCATACAGGTCTTATCGACGGGTACGTAATCGAAGGTCATGTGCCAGCGGATGATATTCGCAGACTGCTTAGCGAAAGACCGGACGCTGTTGGTCTGGCTGTGCCAGGCATGCCGCTCGGCTCCCCCGGAATGGACCAAAGCCGCTGGCGTGAAGCCTATGACGTTTTTCTCATTAACAAAGACGGATCGACGGAAGTGTTTGCCAGCTATCCCGGCGATTGAGGGCTCGCACTATTCAATTCAAAGACGCCCATTCCCGCGTCACTTTTCGGTCCCTGAGCAGCGTGAAGGCCAGAGCATGAAACACACGATAACTCTTGGGCTGGTGAGCACACTCAGTGCCGTTGTCGTGGATCAAGCGAGCAAAATGGCCGTCGTCGCAAACGCTTCCATACTGAGCTCCGGTGTTTCCGTATTTCCTGGTTTCAATCTAGTCTACCATCGCAATGATGGCGTGACTTTTGGACTGTTGAACGGTGCTCCCTGGTGGGGGCTAGTATTACTGGCAACGGTTGTATGCCTATGGCTCATTGTCCTGATGCTCAGAACGAAAGAAGAGGGCGAGGCGGTGGCCTATGGCCTGATCATTGGCGGAGCCCTGGGGAACGTTAGTGATCGGATCAGAGTAGGCTCCGTTACCGATTTTCTCGACTTTTATGTTTGGGACCTGCATTGGCCAGCCTTCAACCTCGCAGACACCGCTATTTTTTGCGGCGTCGCCCTGCTGCTGACCTGGCCGGGGTTGAAGAAAACCCAAACCGAGCAATGACAGAAACCGTTGGAGAGAAGGCCGCATTCCGGAAGGTCGCCCTTGTGCTTCCGCTAGCTCATGCCGCAGCAATTGTTTGTCTTGGTGCGTTGACCGTCCTGACCCTTCCTCCTTTCTCATTTTTGATACTTGCTCCGGCGACCTATGGAGCCTTGTTTGTTATTTTGCGAGGGCTTCGCCCTTTTCGCGCTGCGGTCACTGGTTGGGCCTTTGGTCTGGGGTATTTCGCAGGTGGGATCTTTTGGATCGCTGAAAGCTTTTTTGTGGATGCGGATCGCTTTGGTCTGCTTGCCATACCTGCAGTCGCTGGGTTGAGCGCGCTGCTTGCGTTCTTTCCCGCACTGGCCTCTTTCGTGTTTGCTGTTCTGGCGCGGTCGCGCTTGTCTGAAGGTCTCGCCGGCCCTCTGCTCTTTGCAACATGCTGGACCGCCGCCGAATGGTTGCGGGGACATGTCCTGACTGGATTTCCCTGGAATTTGTCAGGTTATGCGCTCGTCGAATATGAACCGCTGCGGCAACCGGCAGCGTGGATTGGCAGCTACGGTCTCGGCTTTCTCTTTGTTTTTTTGGTTGTACTGCCAGCCCATCTGATTGCCAACCGCACCAATATTCGTCCAACGGGCATTGTCCTGACTCTTGGGTTTGCCGCAAGCCTTTGGGGTGCAGGGCAAACCCGTCTCTGGCTTGGCATAGAAGAGCCGACGAACATCACTGTTCGGATTGTTCAGGGAAACGTGCCGCAGCAAGACAAGTGGCGTCCGGAACTGCGAGAAGAAACCGTATCACGGTACATTGACCTGTCGAGTCAGGGCGACGTTCCCGATATCGTTTTGTGGCCTGAAACGGCCTATCCGGGGTTTCTGGACGAGGTTGAAGCAGATCGTCAGAGGATCATGCGCGCGCTCCCCCAATCAAGCATCCTCATGACCGGTGTGCCAGACCGGGTCGCGTCGGGCGCCAACACCCTCTACTTCAATACCGTCCAGGCATATGACACCAAGGGGCGCAGCCTTGGTGGCTATGCGAAACACAAACTGGTTCCTTTCGGCGAGTATGTTCCTTTTCGAGAGTGGTTACCGTTTGAGCGTCTGACCAAAAGTCTTGGAGATTTTACACCGGGCCCAGGGCCACGCACCTTAGCCTTGCCTGGAATACCTTTTGTTGGCATTGCGATCTGCTACGAGATCATTTTTCCGGGTCACGTGGTCGACGATGCCATTCGACCGGATTGGATATTCAATGCCACAAACGATGCATGGTTCGGAACATCGATCGGACCGGAGCAGCATATGGCGGCCGCACGGATGCGCGCCGTCGAAGAAGGCTTACCAGTGCTTCGCGCCGCGAACACTGGCATTTCCGCAGTCATTGATGCCAGAGGCCGCGTCTTGGCCAGTCTGGGCCTTGAACAGACGGGAGTCCTAGACCTACTTCTGCCCCCTGCCCTGCCACGTACACTTTATGCGCGCTTCGGTGACTGGACACTTTTGCCACTGGTTTTGGCATGTTGGTTTCTTTTTGTCGGCCTCCGCGTGATCCCGTCTCTCACAATGCGGTTTTTTAGCCACTTGGAAAGGAGGCTGACGTGATTGTAATCGTCATGACATTGTTAGGGGCGTTCTGGGGCGCATACCTCGCAAAAAAACGCAAAGGCAATCGACTTGATATTGCTCAACATGCGGCGAGCTGCGCAATCCTATTTTGTTTGATCGGATTGTTCGCCACGATCATGATCGCCCGGGCTCTAGGATAGTCTGGTCGTTGGGCGGCGTTGTGGACATGGACCATTTTGGAGCGCTTCTAGCAACCCTCGTAAGTTTGAGTGTGTTGGTCGTTCTTACAATACGCGGATATCCTATTTACAGTCGTTCGGTCAGGCCAAAGTCGCATGTGCGCCTCGGTCTTTTTTTGGCGGGTCTAGGCATAGCAGGTGGTGCTTTTTTTGGTCCCCTCCCTGATCTTGGTCATCAATACTTCTTCGTGCATCAAGCCGAACACTTGGTGGCAAGGCTGCTAGGACCGATGCTCATCGCCTTGTCGCAGCCGGGCGGTTGGTTAGCCGCCGGTCTTTCAAGAAGATGGCGGAGTCAGATCAACAGAGTTCTGTGCTCGCAGGTGGTGCGTGCAGTGCGAAGTCCAGTCCCAGCAACGTTTCTGCTCATCGCGTCACTCTATATTTGGCAGCTGCCCGGGGCCTATTCATCTGCCCAAGCCCGTGAGACACTAGAATTCGTCGCTCATTTCGGCATGGTTGCAGCTGGAATATCATACTTTTCAGCAGTATTCGGTCCCGGTAGCGTTGTCGGCGGCTGGCCCTATGGCGCGAGACTGATTACTGCATTCGTGGTCATTGTATCGAACATACTTCTTGGCGCACTAATCACTTTGAAAGAGGTCTCTTTGTACAGCGGCGCACCGATGTCATTTTCGGCTGGCACGCGTTTCGGATTGTCGGACGAAACCACAGGTGGCTATATCATCTGGGTCCCCTCTTCCATGCTCATGATCGTCACGGTTCTGCTCATCATGAATGGATGGAACAAGTTTGAAGAGGTGCGATGGCAGCGTCGGCATGAACGGCGTGATTCCAATTCGGCCGTGCTGGAGTTTCCTGAAACAGCGTATGAGTTGAAACTCAAGACCGCCGGGCCCAATCGAAGGATGGGGCGAACCCTTGCGATCGGGTCCCTTTCGATGTTCGCGATTGTTCTGGCGACGGCGATAACCGTGCTGCAACTTTACTGAACACCGCGATTTGATGGCACAGCCTGTCTTTGGCCAAGGATCAACCGGGCCTCTTAATATGTTTCTCAAACGCCAACAGCGTCGCCTCGCTGACGTGGTGTTCGATGCCTTCGGCATCACGCTCGGCCGTTACTTCGTCAATCCCGAGGCTTTGCAGAAATGCGACCACGATCCTGTGGCGCCGGCGGCAGGCCTCAGCGAGAGCCTGGCCTCTTTCGGTCAGGAAAACCGAGCGATATTTTTCACGGCGCACCAGCCCTGCTTGCTTCAGGCGCGAGATGTTCTTGGTCACCGTCGGTGCTTTGACCCCCAGCCGTTCGGCAATGTCGACCGGTCGCGCCTCCCCATGGGCTTCAATCAACTCCGCGATCAGCTCCACATAATCTTCCGCCATCTCGCTTTCATGCGCATTGCGCACATGCGCGAACCCGTCGGCCTGGGCTTCGGGATCGCGGGAATCAGGCATGAAATCTTCACGCGACTGTGATGCACCGGGCGACATGACAGGACTTTGCCTGAAGGTTGATGGATTGACAACAAGTTGGCTTTGGGTAGATAAGTTAGACGCGTCTAACTTTTTGAGAGGAGCCATCTGTGATCCAGCACGTCCTGCGCGTGATCCTGTTCGTGATTGTCACCTCTTTGGCGGTGACGGGTCCGTCCTTTGCAACACCAGCCAAGGAAGCCCCCTGGCTGCCCGAAGCGGCAGCCTATCGGTTGACGCTGTTTCTGGGCAATCTCGCGCCGGTCCCGTGGGATAAGGTGGAGCAAGCCTGGTCCGAGCCCTATCATGGCTCGGAGTATCGCCTCGGAGCACTTGCCTGGTTGGACCGAGAAAGCGCCGTTGATGTCGGTGACTTGACCGACGCTATCGGCTGGCAGGATCGGCATGCCGTTCATGTGGCGGCCACCCGCCTCATTGCGCTGAGAATCGAAGAAGAGCTGGACGCGGCCACTGCTGCAGACAACCCGGCGGTATCGCAACGGGCAGTGGCAACTGCCAAGGAGCTCTACCGCGCGTTCGCTGACCATATCAAAGCCGCGGACCCTGATGCGGCCCGGACATTGGGTCGGGCGTGGTTGGAACTCAACAATGCCACAGGCTCGGCGGGCGTGCTCGGTGCCGGTGCCAAGGAACAGGATAGCGACGCAATGACCACCGCGCGCGCGGTGATTTCAGCCTACCTGGCAGAAAACTACCTCGTTGCGGATCTTACCTTGCGCCAGACGCTGAATGCGGTGCCGGAGACGATCGCCCGAACCGGGCAGCCGGTTGAATTGCCCGCCGCCCTGCCCCCCGGCTCAGACATCTTCGATCAGGACCCCCTGCCACTTCTCGTACTCAATTTCGAAGAACAAGGGATCGACGAAACCGACCTGCCGCTGATCGCCTACGGCGATATGCTGTTCGACAGTGCCGAGATCTTCGGCGGCCCGGCCCGCGATCTGGGCATCGCCTGTTCGACCTGTCACAACCGCTCGGACATCAATCAACGGTTTTTCATCCCCGGTGCCAGTCACCAGCCTGGTGCGGTCGACGTGGACGGCGCGTTCTTCAACCCGATGTTCAACGACCGCCGCGACGATCCGATCGATATTCCAAGCCTGCGCGGGCTGCGGTTTACCGGGCCGTACGGCCGCGATGGCCGGTTTGCGTCGCTGCGGGATTTCTCGCGCAACGTGATCGTCAACGAATTCGCTGGCGCAGAGCCCACACCTTTCATGCTGGACGCGCTGGTCGCCTACATGACCGAGTTCGACTTTCTGCCCAATTCCATGCTGACCGGCGATGGCCAGTTGACGGACAAGGCGCCGGATGCGGCGCGGCGTGGTGAAGAGGTATTCAACCGCCCCTTTGCCGGGATGGGCACCCAATCCTGTGCCAGCTGCCATACGCCATCCGGCAACTTTCTTGATCGCAAATCGCACGACATCGGATCGGTGGCGGCGGCTTACCAAGGTTCACATGCGGGCGCCCTCGACACGCCAACATTGCTTGGCACCGTCTACACGGCACCATATTTCCATGACGGCTCTCTGCCGACGCTGGCAAGCGTGGTGGATTGGTTCGACGAGACGAAGAACCTTGGCCTGACCGATGCCGAGCGCTCGGACTTGACCGCCTATCTGGAAACGGTCGGCGCAGCGGATGCGCCCTATGAGGCATTCGATACCGCGAACACGCCCTTCCGATTGGCTTTCGCAGAACTCACCACCTTTGCCTCGACGCTCGACACGCTTCTGCCAAAACGGGATGCGCAACATATCCTGCTCCTGACCGATACGGTTGCCGCCGATCTGGCCGCCGATGCAGGTACGATGGCCAATCTTTCGGCGCGGCCCGAGGTCTACGGACTGGCCGAGCGCCTGGCGGAGGTGGGCACAGCCGTTCGAGCAGAAGACTGGGCGGCCGCGGAAGCGAGTTGGACCCTGTTCAAGACGGATGCCGCCGCCATCGAAGAAGGGGCGTTCTGATGATATCTCGCTTGAACCGCCGTCACCTTCTTGTCCTCGCGGGAGCCGGTCTGGTCTCGCAGTCAATTCCCGCGTTGGCGCAGTCCGGCCCGTTGCGCCTGGCCTTCATCCCACAGGAAAACCCCGACAAACTTCTGGGCGATATCGAGGCGATCACAGCTTGGCTATCCTCTGAAATCGGCGTGCTGGTCGAGGGGTTCGTGACCATCGACCACGCGGCGGCCGTCGAAGCATTGCGCAATGGCGATGCCGATATTTCCTTTATGGGTGCCCTACCCTTCGTTCTGGCCGAAAGGGAAATCGGTGCCATCCCGCTCTTGTCAGAGGTCTACCGTGATGCGCCCAGTTATACGGGCCGTGTCTTTGTGCGCCGTGACAGCGGCTTCAAATCGCTGGCCGATCTGGAAGGTCGCGACATCGCCTTTGCCGACCCGATTTCGGAATCGGGATACATGTACCCCCTGGCCGAGTTCGAGCGCGCGGGCCTGGTGTCCAGCCCGGATGCGGCAGAGGTTTTCTTTGGCCGCATCTTCTTTGCCGGTGGCTATCAACAGGCGATGCAGGCGATGGCGGAAGGTCTGGTCGATGCGGCCGGGGCAAGCCAATACGCCGACCTTCTTCTCACTCCCGAGCAGCAATCGCAGGTTACGTGGATCGCGGAAAGCGATGCCATTCCAAGCCACGTCGTCATCGCCCGCCCCGCACTGGACGCGGGGCTTCGCGAGAGCTTTGTCGCCGCCATGATGAATCTCAATATGCCCGAACACCGCGATAAACTCCGCTACCTCTACGGCCCAGATGGCTATGTGAAAGCCGATCCTTCGGTGTTTGACGGCGTACGGAACATGGCCAAACGCTACGGATTGCTATGATGCAGAATGCCATTCACATTGACGATCTGAGCTTCGGCCATCACGGCGCAGAGCCGCGCGCCATCGATCAGGTTTCCCTGAACATCGCAGCCGGAGAATGCGTCGCCCTTCTCGGTCCTTCCGGAGCCGGAAAGACTACGCTTTTGACGCTGCTGGATGGGCGGCTGCGCAATTGGCAGGGGCGGGTCTCTGTCTCGGGCACGCCGTTCGAACCCAATCGACCTCTACCGTTGGAAAAGCGCGCTGATACAGGTTTCATCTTTCAAGAATTTGCGCTTGTCGAACGATCGACAGTGATGCGCAACGTATTGAACGGCAGGTTGGGTCGGATGCCAGGCTGGCGCGCGCTGCTCGGCAATGTGTCGAAGTCTGACATGCAAATCGCCCGATCGGCACTCGCCGACTGTGGCATCGCGGACCTTGCCGAACGGCGTGTCGACTCGCTCAGCGGCGGTCAGCGACAGCGGGTGGCAATTGCCCGTTGTCTCGCACAAGAGCCTCAGCTGATCCTGGCGGACGAGCCGGTCAGCAACCTTGATCCGTCCCGGGCGGCGGACATCCTGACACTTCTCACCAGCGCCGCCCAGGCACGCGGGGCAACGACAGTGTTCTCATCGCATCAACCGGAACTGGCGCGGCGCTTTGCTGACCGTATCATCGGGATGCGCAACGGTCGGGTCGTCTTCGATGTTGCGACACGCGATCTGACGGATGATGCGACCTCCGCGCTTTACGACGACACAGACCCGGCATCCGGCGCGCGGCTCAAGGTCGTAAGCTGATGCGATCGCGTGATCAGGGTGGGTTCTGGGCCGGGATATTGGTTGCCGGTGTGGTTGTGTGGTCGCTGGTTACCACCGATGTCGAACTGTCCCGACTGCTGTCTGCAGGTCCACGCATTGCGGATTTCTTTGGACGCATGTTCCCACCGGATCCAACCGTCATGGACGAGATCTGGAAAGGGAGCGCCGAGACGTTGCGGATCGCGATCCTCGGCACTGTCGGTGCGGTAATCCTTTCCGTTCCGCTTGGCATCCTCGCCTCCGAGACGATGGTCTCGTCAACAGTGCACCGGCCTGTCCGCACTGTTCTGGCATTTGTTCGCGCGATCCCGCTGATCCTGGTGGCTATGTTGATGGTGGGTGCGGTCGGGCTGGGGCCTTTACCGGGCATCATTGCAGTTGCCTTCCACGCGACGGGCATGCTGGCGAAATTTTATGCGGAAGCGATCGACGGTGTGTCCCGCGCCCCGATCGCCGCTTTGGAAAGCGCCGGAGCCGGGCCCCTGCTGCGGCTGCGCCATGCAATCTGGCCGCAAATGGCGCCTGTTGTGGCACGCGACACGATTTTTCGTTTTGAGTTGAACCTGCGCGAGTCGCTGATCCTGGGTATCGTCGGTGCAGGTGGAATCGGATTCTACATTCAGACCTATGTGCGCTCTTTCCAATACGACAAGGCGGCGAGTGTGACGATTGCTGTGGTCATCATGGTGGTCGCCATTGAAGGGATCAATGTTGCGCTGCGCCGCCGATTTGCCTGATCCTGTTGAACTCCGGTGAGTCCGAGGAACTGCTAGGCATAAATATCAATCGGTGTCCCATCGCGAACCATTGCATAGACCTCTTCGACTTGCCGATCAGTGACTGAGATACATCCAGCTGTCCAATCTTGCTTGTTCACCGGATCGATACCCTTTCGGGGGCCTCCATGGATGAATATGTCGCCGCCGGGCGACTTGCCCTGCGCCTCAGCAAAGGCAACGTCCGCCTCGTTCGGATAGGAGATGCCGACAGACAGATGAAACAGGCTGTTCGGATTGCGGCGGTCGATGGTGTACGCACCCTCAGGCGTGCGGCCATCGCCCTCGAATTGTTTGTGTCCATCCGGCGCAAAGCCAAGGCCGACAGGGTACGTTTTGAGCACTCCGTCCGCGCCATCGAGCACCAGCAGCCTCTCCGACTTGTATAGGCGCACCCGCGTCACTTCTGGCCCTGTGTAAGAGCGGAACTTGCTTGCGCATCCCGAGAGAAAGGCCGCCACGCCACCCAAGATAAAAAAACGTCTCGTAAGTCTGCCAATCTTCACTGCTCGATGCCCCTTTTTCGGACTATTTGGTTGAGGAAAGAGTATAAAAAAGTTGATTTTGGATCAACCACTGCGAGCGAGCGAAAATCCTTCCAAATGCTGCAGAGGTGCATGAATGTCGACAATCTCAACTGCCATAAACATGACAAGAATCCAGCTCCCTGTCCGGCGTTTCCATCTCGAGGGTGCTGTGTTCTACTCCGAACTTATGGATTAGAATTGCTTCGATGTGATCCCTGATGGCTTCGGCTTTAGGCCAATTCGGTACTGCGACAACGACATGAGCGTCGATGGCCAGTCTCTGTTCCGGGAGCCGCCAGAAGTGCAGATGATGAATATCTTGCACCCCTTCTACGGACATTATTTGTTGCATAACATCCGCCGCATCCAGGTTTGATGGCGCTCCAAGCAGCGACGATCTAAGTGCCTCTCCAATACCGCGGAGGGCGAACCAAAGAAGCGTGCCGGACAATAAAGCTGCAATAATCGTGTCAGTTCGTCCGGAACCAAACAACAGAACGGCTACGCCGCCAGCGAGAACCGGCAGCAAGAACGCTAAACGGTCTGACCATAGGGGCGGTGATGTGCCGATTTTCCGTCGGCGCCACGATGTTGGTGCCGGTTTCGAGAACACCAGTAACTCAATCCCTATCAAGACAGAGACGAGCACCACTATGATCCAGCCTTGCGCCAGATGAGGGGAATTTAGGCGCATAACGCCGTGGTAAATGACCGAAGCGGATAGCAGTACCACAGCAACACAATTCGCCAACTCTGTCGCAATTTCCAATCGCCCATATCCTAGGACAACGCGGTCCTCTTCCTGACGTCGTGTCAGCCTAGTTGCCGCTGAACTCATCAACAACTCGACCACGTCCGAAGCGTAGAGCAATGCGATGGCAATAAGGGCAAGGCTTCCAGAAAAAAGGCTGCCGATAGACAACGCCAAAGCAATCGGCAAGTACAACCACTTGTTCCATCGCGCTTGCCTCTGACAACTGGCGACGCCCGCGAACACTTCGATTTGCTTATCGCTCTTCATGTACCGGCCAAACCTTGTGCGGCCGAGCACTCTGCTCGACCAAAAATACTGCCGCTGATCTCCTTGCGTCGATGCTCTTCTTGCAACGCAGGAGACGCTCTACTTCTCTTGTCACTCTCTCTAGGACACGATCAGAAGATCTTTGAAACAGGCGAGATTGCTATCGCAAGTCTAGCTCCTCCACAGCTCAACACACATGCTACAACCTCTAGCAACTAGAGGTTCAAGCAATTTCGCTCCCAATAGGATCAATCACAGCCGATACCCAAAGTATGCAACATCTGTCACCGCTGGATCAGCTGCGGCATATCTGCGGTCCCAAGGGCCATCTCAGGCAGCCAAGTGATAAGCTGAGGAAACGAGATCAGCGCCACGATCAATACAATCTCAATGGCAACAAGAGGTACCGCTCCGCGATAGATATCGGATAGGTTGATACCCTTCGGTGCCGCCATCTTAGCAAAAAACAGGGCATAGCCGAAAGGAGGCGTCAGGAAGGACGTTTGCAAGGCCAACGCAATCAGGCCCGCGATCCAGATCTGCGCAAAGTAGGCAGAGCCGACGTGATCTGCGAAGTCGAGCTCTGAAATAATCGGCATCAGTACGGGTACAAAGACCAGCAGCACCTCGATCCAGTCAAAAACAAACCCAAGTATGATGATCACGCCAAGGAGGATCGCCAACAGTTCCCACCGGGTGAGATCGAATGCGGATATCCACTCGAAGATGACTTCCGGTCCACCGACCAGGTGGAAACTGAGCGAGAATACCGATGCGCCCAATACGATGAAGAAGACC
Organism: Sulfitobacter rhodophyticola; assembly: GCF_041281685.2. Taxonomy (GTDB): domain Bacteria; phylum Pseudomonadota; class Alphaproteobacteria; order Rhodobacterales; family Rhodobacteraceae; genus Sulfitobacter. The sequence goes on from NZ_CP166250.2 coordinate 39,387, forward strand.
ATCGACGTCATCGTGCTTGTCTGCACCGTGACAGAATTCAACGATGAGAAAGACAAGCGCTTTCGCACCAGCGCGACCAACAGCGCGCCGAAAACCCCTACGCCAGCCGCCTCTGTGAGTGTTGCAAAGCCAAGAATAATGCTGAGCGGAATGGATGCGATAACCGCGACAGACGTGAGCACGAACAAAAGGTCTGACACAAGATTGGTTTTCGGTGCGTCCAAGGGGACTTCGATGGTTTTTCGCAAGGTGACGGCAAAGTAGATCGCGAAGGCCATGACCATCAGAAGAACGGGCACAATGAGGGCCACATACATCAACCCAATGCGCAGATAGAACACGTTCGAGATGAAGAACAGCATCACCGCTGGCGGGAACACGACACCGAGTGCCCCAGAGGCCGCGACAGCGGCACCCGCAGTTCGCGGAGCGTAGCCAGAAGCCATCATCGGGGCATAGGCCACCAGCGCCACGGTGATGACCGATGCGCCGATAACTCCGGCGGCCGGGGCGAGCACGAGGCCGATCAGCAGGGTTGCAACGGCGTAGCGACCCGGAACGCCCGTCAGAAGACGCCCCAGCAAGCGAAACATGGTTTCGGCAACTCCGCTGGCATTCAGGATCAGGCCCAGAAAAATCAGCATCGGAACGCTTGTGAATTGGACGGATTCATTGGTCAGTACACCGCGGGCCCGCAGATAGATCAGCCCCAGATGCTGAAAATCCGTGATCCCCACCCAGACCGCGGCCACAAACCCCAAAAAGCCTGTACCTGCGAGGACCAGGGCCACCGGAAAGCCGCTGAAGACCCCGATGGCCATCACGACAAGCATGGCAACCGTGAGGACCTCATTCATCATTGTGCAGTCCGCCGGATTGTTCCGGTGCACCCTGTGCGCGTTTCCCAGTCAGAAAGGCGATGTTGCGAAGGGCTACGATCATCCCGGCAAGAGCCAGCAAGATGGGGCCGATGACCCCGGCAATGCGTTGTGCCCACAACTGGGTTTCCGCGTATTTCGTGGTGCGCATCAAACCGTCCCATCCGTAGTAGGTCAGGATGCCGGCGAGCGGCAGAAGTACAAAAAGGCCGCCAATCAGTTCGATCCAAGCAATGCGGCGGGCGGACCAATGTCTGCGAAGAACATCAACGCGCACGTGACCGTCGCGCAGATAGGTATACCCAAAGGTCAAGAAAATCAGGATGAACAGTAGAGACGTGGACAGGTCCGGCAAATAGCCTGACACGCCAAGTTGTAGCTTGCGATCCAGCATCTGAAGCGCTCCATAAGCGGCAATCGAAACAACGGTCAGCCATGCAGTCACGACGCCGATGCCGCGAATGCCAAGGTCAATCCAATCCAAAAATCTCAAGCCTAGTCCCCTCCCAAAGTGCTTTGCCTGTTAGCTGCTATCCCCTGTGACATCTCCCTTGCGATGGTCTTGTTCCCGATTTTCCAGCCGGTCTTTCGACGCACGAAAGCCGTCCCAGAATAGCAGTGCTGCCCCACAAAAGATCGCCACGTCAGCGAAGTTGAAGGACGGCCAGTGGTATGACCCGTAATGGAAGTCGAGAAAGTCAGGGACGGCCTGATACCGCAGCCGGTCGAAGACATTGCCGAGCGCACCGCCGATGATCAAACCGAGAGCAGTAGCCGTCAGCCTGTCTGGAGTCTTCCACAGCCAGATCAGCAGCCATGCCACGATCACGGCAGCAAGTGCGATCAGACCCCACCAGGGCACGACCCCGCCGAGCATGCCAAAACTGACTCCATCGTTCAGAACCCGCACAAGATTGAGGAAGGGCAGAACCTCGACCCCGTTCTCAATCGCGGGGTTGTTCAGGGCAAGAGCCTTGGTGCCCTGATCAAGACCAAACGCAGCGATGGTGCAAAGACCGCCAAGGATCCGGCTGTTCATGCCGCCGCCTTCAGATCGGCCCGCGCGTCACGGATAATCGCCCAGGAAGAATGCAGGAAAAGACCCGCGATCCCGAAGGCTACGATAAGGTCGGGCCAGGCGCTGCCCAGCCAAACCACCAGCCCAGCGGCGATAACGACTGCGGCGTTGCCGATGGCGTCGTTGCGCGAGAACAGCCAGACAGCCCGCATGTTTGCGTCGCCCTTGCGGTACCGCAGCAATGGCAGCACGGAGATGACATTGATCACAAGAGCAATCAGACCCAAAAGCCCCATCAGAGTAGCGTCTGGCGTTGTCGGCTCGAATGCTCGCATGATGGTCATGCCAAAGACGCCAAGGCCAAGCAGGCCGAGGAAGATGCCCTGGATCAGGGCCGACCGCGCTCGCCAAGCGAGGCTCCAGCCGATGGCCAACAGGCCGAGGAAGGTGATTGCGCCGTCGCCGATGAAATCGAGCGCATCGGCCTTCACAGCCTGCGATCCGGAGATGAACCCACCGACCATCTCGATGACACCATAACCAACGTTCAGGATTACGACGATCCAGAGCGCGCGTCGGTAGGCCGGGTCCTGATGGGCCGCACCTTGCTGAATATCCTCGTCGCTCTCGATACGGTCAAACCCATACCCTGTTGTCTCAACGGCTTTTTCGATCTCCGGCAAGCGCGCTTCGGGAGCTGTCAAAGTCATTATGTGCGATGCGGTAGACACTTTCACCGCGTCAGGCGCGACACCTGCAGATTGCGCCGCCCGCTCGATCTGGGCGGCATCCTTGGCGCAATCCATGCCGGAAACGCGGTAACGGAAGGATGGGATATCTGCTTTCGCGCTTTCTGCGTTGGCCATGATCGCAGTCCTCCTGCTAAAGTGGGAAAAGAGATAATATATCAGTGAGTAATGATATGGATCAAATTGTCGCCTGCTGCAATAGTGGGACAACCGTTATTGAGCGAAGAGCGAAGCTGTTTCGCGGTTTTGCGGACCCAAGCCGCCTCGCGATTCTCGACGCCTTATGCGATGCGCCGTTGGCCGTTCATGAGATTGTGACTTGTACGAAGTTATCGCAACCAAATGTCTCCAACCATCTCCGGTGTCTTCTGGATTGTGGGCTTGTCGCCAGCGACCGTGACGGACGTTTCATCCGCTACCGTATCAGCAGCCCGCGCATCAAAGCTCTCTTGAATGACGTGGACACCCTTCTCGATGCGGTCGCGGAGGGTATAGAGGCCTGTGACAATTATCGCGGAACATAAGCGGTCGTTTCTGCTGCCATGCCCTGCTGATGCAAGATCAATTGCCTAATCTGGACAAAAACCCCGGCAACACTTTCGAGATATTGGCAGGTTTTTGCCCTTGGCGATTGTGGTTACGACAAGGTCAGTGGTGTGGGGTCGAACGAACTTTCGCTGCGGTTGGACCAATGGCCGTTTTGGTTGGTCAGCGCACCATTGACCGAGGGACAATAGTCGACACCCAGCGGTCAATCAAATCGATAAGTCGCGAGCCGCCCCTCCCACAGGTTCTTGCCAGTCACATTGCTAGTGACCGTGCGCCAGCGCGCCCTTAGCCATAGTGGTTCCAATTTGTTTTCCACCACGCGGCCCGGCGTCGTTCTCCCGCGCTTGCAGTAGCCGCAGTGCATTAGCGACGACGAGAAGAGATACGCCGACATCGGCGGCGATCGCGCCCCACATTGAGGCCATGCCGAACGCTGTTGCCACCACGAATACGGCCTTGGTCGCAAGGGACAGTCCGATGTTCTGTTTGATGATCGACATGGTCCTGCGGGAATGACCAATCAGCCAGGGAACCTTGCCAATGTCATCGGTCATCAGCGCAATATCGGCTGTTTCAATCGCAGCATCCGACCCCACGGCCCCCATGGCGATCCCGTAATGCGCGCGCGCCATTGCCGGGGCGTCGTTCACGCCATCCCCGATCATTGCCACAGTGTCGTGGATTGCCACCAGCTCCTCGACCGCTGCGACCTTGTCTTCAGGCAGAAGTTCGGCACGCACCTCGTCTATGCCGACTTCAACGGCCACCGCCCGTGCCGTAGCTGCGTTGTCGCCGGTGAGCATCACAATCTTCTTGACCCCCTGCGCATGTAGACGGGCAACGATCCCCTTGGCATCGGGCCGGATCCGGTCACGCAGTTCTAGCACTCCGTTGACCCCGGTAGCATCGCCGATGGCCACCAATGTGCTTCCGGACCCCTCGATCGCGTCGCGCAACTCTGCTGGAATCGCCGTACCAAGACCCTTTTCCTCCGCAAATCGATCCGAGCCCAACCAGATAGATTGACCGTCCAAATGGCCCTCAAGACCCCGCCCAGGCACCGTCCGCGTGTTTTCGGCGGCAACGATTTGCATCCCGTCCTGCTCCGCCCGGCTAAGGATCGCCCGTGCGAGCGGGTGTGATGACCGCGCTTCAAGCGCGGCCGCGCGCATCAGTAGATCGCGTTTGGAAGTCTCGCCAATTGGATAAACCGCAGCGACTTCCGGTTCTCCCATCGTAATCGTGCCGGTCTTGTCCATGGCCAATGCTGTGGTGCGACCGGGCGCTTCGACATATGCCCCGCCCTTGATCAGCACACCATTGCGCGCCGAGGCGGCAAGCGAGGCGACGATTGAGACTGGAGTCGAGATCACCAAGGCACAAGGACAGGCAATAACCAGAAGAACCAGTGCGTTGTAGAACCAGAAACCCCAATCGCCGCCCGCGAAAAGCGGGGGCACCAAGGCAATGACAATGGCGAGCACCATCACAACCGGTGTGTAGATTCGGGCGAACTTTGTCACCCATTGTTCGACCTCGGCGCGGCGGGAATGTGCATCGCCCACCATGCGGATAATCTTGGACAAGACGGTGTCGGAGGCGGCTTTCGTTGCCCGCACAGTCAAAGTGCCCTCGCCATTGATGCTGCCAGCATAAACATCATCGCCTGTCTCCTTTGGCACCAATGCACTCTCGCCCGTGATTGGCGCCTGGTCGACGGCCCCTGCTCCATCAACAACTTCTCCATCCAGCGGAATTCGGTCGCCACCTCGCACGACGAACCGCGCACCAACAGCTACGGCCGCAGCCGGAACGTCGGCTTCAGAGCCATCATCATAAAGTACCCGGGCTGTTGGGGGTGCGAGATCGAGAAGCGCAGACACGGCATTGCGTGCGCGCCCTACGCTCCAGCTTTCAAGATAGAGTGAGAGTGAAAAGAAAAACGCCACTGTTGCGGCCTCGAAAAACTCGCCAAGCCCGATGGCACCGGCCACAGCCACCACCATCAACAGGTTCATATCCGGAGAAAACCGACGCGCCGACGACCATGCCTTGGGTGCGACAAGCCAGACGCCAAACAGTATTGCAGCGGCAAACAACGCGGCTTCAACCAGGGGCATCGCGGATTCGCCATGACCGGAGAAGATACCTATCGCGCCGCCAATCCCAGTTTCGACAAGGTGGTAAAGAAAACCCGCCGCCCAAAAGCCGCCACTGAGCATCGTGAACAGCTTTTGTTTTTTCAGATGAGCGGCCTGATCCGCGCTGGCGTCTTTGGCATCCCAGGGTTTGGCCGTCATCCCGGTAGTCGCAACCAGTTCAAGGATCTTGTCCGAAGAGAGGTTCGCTCCGCCGTCTCGGACTGTCATTCGTGCATTGATTACATCAAACGCAAGATACTCTTGGCCACCAACTTCGGGACCCACGACTCGGTTCAGGATCGAAACCTCTTCGGCGCAATCCAATCCGCTGACATGAAAACTGCGGCCATCCGAGGCTGCCACCTGCGTTGGCTTAATGGCCTCTCCTCCGCAGCAGCTTCCGCTGTCACCCTTTGTTGCATGTGAATGATTTTGAGCGGTTGGAATCCCGTCATGTGGCATGAAATGTCCTCAGATTCGCTATGGTGAAAAGTACATACGCCCTACAGCAACTAGAGGTTCAAGAGAAAAGTTCCCACGGTAAGACAGTCGCACCGTTCATGATGCGACAGGTGAAGATTTGGGTCGAAACTATTGAGTTTCGGCCACTTTTCTCAGGAGATTCGCCTATGACCCTGCCTTTGCATTGCACCACATGCCGCCGGATGCGAGAAAGATGCATCTGAAAATCTAAACTAGCGGGACAGTCAATTTATGTACATGCGGAGCGCATCTCTTCTCTTTTTCGTTTTGGCGCTTGGGGCCTGCTCAGATACTGTGTCAAATTCACAAGGCTCGCGGTCCCTACCGCCCCTCCCGGAACAGGTCGCATCTCTAGCGGCTCCGAACCAGGATCTGGCAACTGCGCGCTTGCGCCCGGAAGACAACTGCTATTGGTACATGCATTCCGGGCCGGTCGAGACGACCCTCTTGCCGCTCAGAACAACTCGCGGCAATCCGATCTGCGTCAAGCCGACCGCGTAGCCTTGGCGGCTGAACGGGCCTAACCGCTAAGCTGAGAACTAGCTGCGTGCTGTGACGCTGTCTTCAGCGGAGTACAAAAATGCGGTCGAGCCAATTGTGACCCTGGGATAAAGCTCGTTGATATGCGCCATGACCATTCGGACACATCCCGAGCTCGCACGTCCACCAATTGACCGCGCTTGCGGTGTGCCGTGAATGCGCAGATACGTGTCGCGCTGGCCGACAAAGAGATAGAGTGCGCGTGACCCAAGTGCATTCCTTGGACCTGGTTCCTGGCCGTTTTCGAACTCCGCGTATTCCGGATTACGTTCAATCATCGATTTGGTTGGTGTCCAATGCGGCCACTCGACTTTACGGCGGATTGTGTATGTCCCTGGCTCATAGAGGTTGCCACGGGCAATCGCGACGCCGTAACGCATCGCCGTTCCACCCTCTTCGATGTGGTAGAGGTATCGCGCCACTGCATCGACATGAATGTCACCGGGCGTCAAACCAGCCCTTGCTTCGACCCGTCGCGGCAGGAAACGCGGCTGAACGCCCCAAGGATTGGAAGTCTCAAGATCGAAACTCGCGGGCGTCACTTGCGCATCCCAAGCCGCCTTTTGCGATGCAGTAGGCCAAGTATTGGCGAAGACAGGATTTGAAATGGGCGCTGAAAATAGGGCTGCTCCAGTTGCGATAAAATGCCGTCGTGTCAACATACTGAACTCGTCTCCATCTTAGTGTTCAAGAGGCATGCACAAAGCCCCCTATAGTTCGTAATTCTTACAACCTACACCTACTAGAGGTTCAAGGCAAAAACGTCAGCACACGAGCATGTGTATGGAACCTGGCTTGCTGTGCCGAAATGTACGACCTCGCCGCAACAACGGCGCGCGCCTGCCATGTGTCAACTGCCTTCAAACAAAGAAATTGCCAATACTGTATTAATTTGCCAATAATGCGGTATTGTAGCGCATTTTTTGCCGTGTGCCCTTCAGGAGGCCAAATGATGAAAAACCTCAGAATCTCTGCCTTGGTCGTGGCCGCGCTGACAGCCGCCACATTTACCGCTGCCCCGCAACGTGCCGCAGCTCAATCCTACCAAATCGACTGCGCAATCCTTCTGTGTCTTTCGGGTGGGTGGCCCGCATCTGTCCCTTGCACCAGAGCCCGTGCCGAATTCATCCGCCGTATCACACCCTGGCCCGTAGAGCCGCCGCTGCAAATCTGGCGTTGCCCCATGGGTGCAGCATACACGGTAGACCCGGACACACTGACCAGCGAGCGGATTTACGAAATCCTTCTTGAGCTCGATCAGTCTGCACCGCTGCAATCCTTCCCTGTGGAAGAAGCAGGCAATCCGGTCACCGGCTCAGATGGTCGGCTGGCCGGAGCCCCTGCCCCGACTTTTCAAGCGCCCACACTCGCGGACGCGATGGTGCCGCAACCCGCTGTCGTTCGTATGACCGGCGGCAACGCGGCACCATTGCCCGAGGGCTTCACAATGCAGCTTGTGCAAGATCGTGCTGACATTGACATCAGTGGGTCGGAGTTCAACTTCGTTCGTTCGATCCGAGTCTTCGATGCGAGCTATGTGCGGCAACATGAATCCGGTCGCGACGGTGATTGTAACCGCACGCAGAACATCCGGCTTGGCACCTATGGCACCCAAGGTGACTTTCGTTGGACAAGAAGCTCAGTTGCCGCCCTACCCGCTGCCCATGTGGGCACAGCGGGGTTCGGCAGCACCTGCCCGAGCATTTTTCACCGGTCGGTATTCGTTGAGTGGCGCGACTATGAAGGCAACTACGGCTTCGAGCAGGTGAACTACTAGATATTGTGATGTCCGTCCGCAACAAAACCGTATTTACGGCAGGCACCTATAAATAGTATGCCTGTGGGACAAAACAAGAATCGAAAGGGGGCGGCAAGCGAGCAGCTAAAAAAGCAAACCCCCGCAAGGCGGCAACCATGCGGGGGGTTTGATAAGACCTAGGGACGGCAATCCCGAAGAGGCTCTATAACTTAAGCTCGGTTTTATCACCCAAGACAGCGATCAGACAAGTAAAAAACGCATCCGTGCGACCAGTCCCATTGCATCTTGGCCTAACTCTTGACGAAACCACAAGAATTAGCCCCAGACGCAAGACCTAGACAAACCTCTCACGCAGAGGCCGAGGTGTTGTATGCTGAGCAAAGATCGAAACAGAATCGAAGGAGATTCGAGACATCCAGAAAGCGAAACCCCCGCAAGGCGGTGACCTTAACGGGGGGGGTTCAAGAACCAGGAAGCGCCAACTTCCCAGACAATCCATTATCTAGTTGTAGTTCTAGCACCTCCCAATCAGCTCGATCAAGAAAAAACGCATTTGTGCGAACAGGCGAAGTGCATCTTGGATTGGCCCACCGAAACCACGTTGGACCAACCCTGGGTGCAAACCCAAACAACCCGGCAGCATCTTTCTGCCGATACTTCGAAGGAGAAACTGAACCCTAGAAAAGCAAAACCCCGCAAGGCGGTGAACCTTCCGGGGAGCTATGAAATCAGAGCGCCAACTCTGAGATCGCCTAGAACACGATCACCATAGCACCCCCTGATTCATGCAGGCAAGAAAAAACGCATTTGTGCGAACAATGAAGTTTTGCCTGTCGCCGCCTTGTCCATCGAGCAGAGACAAGGAGTGACAACAATGAGGACACAACCTCACCCCGCCCTTCCACAGGGCTATTCCCGGCGTGATGTTATCGCGCTGGTCGCTGACGTGGGCCGTGACATCGGCCTCAGCACACGTTTGACTGACATCTTGACGCGTATGATCGGCAGCACTGATCAGGACGCTTGGGTCGATCCGGAGAAGGAGCCCATTTTCTATGGGCGCCAGGAGACCTTCGCACAGCGCCTAAGGATCTCGACACGCCAATTGCGATCACATGAAAAGAGCCTGCAAAAGCATGGGCTCATTCAGCGCCGCACGCTTGCCAATGGCAGTCGCTACGGCAGCGCCGGCTTAGGACTGGTTCTGACGCCTCTTATCGAGAGGTTCACAGAGTTTCTGGACATTCGAGAAGCCAGAAAGGCGCAGTTTGAACGCATGAAGCAGCTCAAGGCCCTGCGAAGCGTGCGTCTGGCAACCTTCCGCGATGAACTTGCACGTCTCTCGGAAGACGATCAATCATCAGCCGACGTCCAAGCTATGATCCAAGAACGAACCACCTGGCCGCGCACAGATACGCTCCTCTCTTTGGGCGAAGCGCAGTTGTCGCAGCACCTCGATGATGCCACTAGCCTGTGCACAACATTGGTGGAATGGATAGAAAACCATAGTGATTCCTCCTGTGAACCGGAAGAAACCTTCCGGTCCTATATACAAGAGGACATTAACCAGATTCATTCTGAAGAATGTAACGCACACGTAGATAAGCGGAGCGCGGGCAAGCCCGCGCATTCTAAATTAATTATGTCGGAGCCTAACGGCCCCGACGATTGCAGAGAAAAACAGCTTCAGGCGGAGACCGAAGCACTTCAAGGGCTATTTTCGGGCTACTACGGACTGTCGCATGCGATCTCCTTGGCAAGCGAGGAATTCCAAATGGAGATGGAAGCACGCGGTGGCGAACGACCAGAATATGCTTTGGTCGAAGCCGCGGCGGCGCGGGTGCCGCATCTTGGGATCAACATCACCGCCTGGGCGGCCGCTTGCGACCGCATGGGACGTACAAAGGCAGCCATTTGTATCCTGTTGCTTGACGCGAACCGAGACCATGCCGTCAATCCAGTCCGCAATCCTGGGGGAGCGCTGCGCGGTATGATCAAAGCGCACAATCGTGGCAAGCTCAACATTATCGGGAGCTTGATCGGGCTGCATCGGAGACGTGGCCTGTGACCTGTTTTGGCAAGCAAACACGATGTTTTCCGCGATTATTGGGTCTCTGTCGTCGAGCTCGTACCCAAATACCTGGGCTGATGGGCACCACATCGACCAGAGAAGCCCCCAAGACCACGGTCTTTTGGGTCCGCGGCTTTCAAACGGTCAAACACCGTGGCACTGTCGGGTTTCAAATGATCAGGAAGGTTCTGTTTTGAGTTGGGCTTTATTCATCGACGAGTCCGGACAAGATCAGCGCCAGTCTCCCTACGAAGTTCTCGCGGGCATCGCGATCGAAGATCGCGCACTCTGGCGATTGATCCGCGAGTTGTCTGACGCACAAGAGGAGATTTTTGGCCTTCGGCTCTTTGAAGCCTATGGCAGCGAGGCGAAAGCGCAAAAGCTACTCAAGAAAAAGGTCTTCACGCATGCCGCGCAGATGCCGCCCTTCCCACCAGATCAACGCAGAACACTTGCCTGCGAGATTTTGCAGGACGGCACCGCGGTCAGCCGTGACCGGTTGACCGCGCTGGCCCAGGCGAAACTCGCCTATGTTGAACGCGCGTTGGATCTTTCGCAGAAAGCTGGCGCCAGAGCCTTTGCTTCAATTGTGCCGCAAGCAGCGCCCCGCCCCGCTGGCGGGATGTTGCGCAAGGATTACGCCTATCTCTTTGAACGGTTCTTCTACTTTCTGAACGGCTTCGATGAGGATCCGATGGGATACGTCGTTTTTGACGAGCTGGACAAAAGCGCGAGCCATATTCTTCTCAATCAGGTTGCCGAATACTTCTTGAAGACGAAGAAAGGTCAGACTCGATCGCGGCTTATCATCCCCGAGCCGTTTTTTGTTCACAGCGACCTTACGACAATGGTTCAGGTTGCCGACCTCATCGCCTATATTTTGAGTTGGGGGGTGCGGTTGAAGGGCATGAATGCGCCCCACCGTGCTGAGTTGGATGCCTTGTCCCGGAAAGTTATGCGGTTGCGATTCACGCAGCATACGCCCGGCGGGTACACAAATTATGGGTTCAAGATCATCAATGATCTCAGAGCCGCAGCCCACAAATAGAAAAAGGCAATGCCGTCGCCAGCAAAGCCTCCGATGTCTATGTAGCATCTGTGAGGTGTTTTGTCCAGATCGTCAGGTGAGAAAACCGATTGGGAACGTGAGATTTCGACCTTTCTTGTTTCGATTTATTATCCCTTTTCAGGGTACTAGGGGGCGCCGCCTGCGGCGATCAGCTCTCGTCGGCCAGGCCGACCGGAGCCCAAAGTCTCCGCCCATTCGGGTGACGATCTTCGCCCAAGAAGGCTTCGCAAACGTCAGTTACCTACAAAACCTCATCTAGCGAGGGGGCCAACTTACATCTGAGATAGCCAATGTTTCACAACATATCAGCGCATTGTGGTCGGACCGTGACTTAACTCGATCGCGGGATTCATGAGCTTAAGGTCTTGCATGTTGGAAAATCCAACATTATACTGTGGTGAATGATAGTTTATCGGACGCGAGCCATGGCTGTACTTTCAGACACGAAGACGAAACAGACTTCATTTCCAACGCAAGAGCTTGAAAGCGTGTTGCGATCTGAGCTGATGGCTGCAGCAGAGGTTGAAGCCGACATCAATGGAATCTCTTTGCCATCCCAACCAGGTGTTGCCGCCGTGGCGCCTGTGCCGATGGACTCTCTGGTTGTTGTCGAACTGCTTTGTGCCGTTGAACCCATCCTTGGGTTCGCACCCAAAGATGCGACGGTTCGCACGGGTGGCTACAATTCTGTGCAAGAAGCGTTGGATCACTTGATGCCACGCTTAGAACAGCAATGGCAAAAGAAACAGGGAGTCTCTGCATGAGCGTGGCAAAACGAGATGACAATGATGATGACCAAGAGGCACGTCGGCAGCTTGGTGAAAGGCTGAAGGAAGCGCGTAGATATCTGGGCTTGAAACAGGAGGAAGTTGCTCAATACCTGAAAATACAGCGGACGGCTCTGTCGGAGATCGAAGCCGGCAATCGCCGTGTTGAGGCTCTTGAGCTGAACCGACTGGCAAAATTGTATCGCCAGCCGGTTGCCTATTTTATCGGTGAAGACGATTCAGCTACTGCCCTACCCTTCGATGTCGCACACCTCGCCCGACGTGCTGCTGATCTATCGCGTAAAGACCGCGATGAGCTAGGGCGCTTTGCGGAGTATCTCCGTTCGCGCTCAACGACAGAGTCGGATTAGGCAATGGCAACGAGTTACGATCTTGCCGTGCGGGCTGGCGCACAAGCGGCCGGGAGAATCCAGCGGAGCTTAGGTTTGCGACAGCAGATTGAGAAGACCGGTGGTGCGGTGAATATCTTTGCTGCAATCCACGAACTCGATGTTCCGTTGTTGTTGCGCCCTCTCGATGGATTGCTCGGTGCTTTTCTGAATTTCCCATCACCAGGTATCCTGGTGACTACACAGCGGCCGCTCAGTATCCAACGCTTTACCGCTGCGCACGAACTTGGTCACTGTATCTTGGATCACCAACCCAGTCTGGATGATGACAACATCCTTCGGCGGATGCCGATCAACGCGGAGCCAGGTCAAGACCTGCAGGAAGTGGAAGCAGACGGCTTTGCAGTTGCATTCATGATGCCCAAATGGCTGCTGGCGCTTCATATGAAGCGCCAGCATTGGACAACGCCAGACCTGCGCCGCCCGAACATCGTCTATCAGCTCAGTTTGCGTCTTGGTGTAAGTTATGAGGCACTGTGCTGGACCCTCGTGCGCTATAAAATGATCCCGAACAAGCAGGCCCGCGAATTGCTGCAAACCCGACCCCGTTTTCTCAAGGAAGCTTTGCTGGCGGCATATACACCCAACAACTATCGCGGCGACGTCTGGATGTTGACTGACCGTGATGCTGGCGCGCGCATCGATGGCAGTCGAAATGATCTCTTTGTACTGAAGCTGAAAGAGCACAGCAACGGCGGCTATTTGTGGAACATCGAGCAGTTGCGTGAAAGTGGCTTTGCAATTGTTGGTAACGAAGTCGAAAGTCTTGAATCAGATAGCGTCGGCGACCCAGGTTTCCGCCGGGTAACAGCACAACCACCAGAAGAATTCCGCGGTCGTTTGATATTGCATGAAACGCGGCCTTGGGATGAAACCCAAAGCTTGTCACACATCGAGATGGACCTCGATTTTACAGGTCCAGAAGAGGAAGGCCTATCTCGAGCAGAGCGTCGGCGGCGGCTCATGTTGGAGGCTGCCTGAGTGAACGTTTCGATTTTGGTTGATTTGAGAAGCCAATTTGGTCCAGTCCGGGACCAAGGTGCCCGCCCAACCTGTCTCGCTTTTGCAGCGAGCGATGCGCATGCAGCGCTACGCGGAAGCCGGGATGCGCTTTCTTGTGAGTATGCATTTTACCATGCGCAAAAGAGGACAGGGCGATCGCCCGAACAGGGAGCGTTCCTTACAGACATGCTGGCGTCATTGCGTGATACTGGCCAGCCTGTCGAAAGTGGTTGGCCTTACCTGAAGAAGCTTCCAACAGATATGGCAACATATCATCCGCCACACCCGGTAGGTCGGGTGTTTGCACGCAATGGGGATCAAGCTCGAAAGGATGTTGACCGGATCTGTGCCGAACTAAACGACGGGCAACCGGCAATCGTTCTCTCTGTGCTGACGCGCAGCTTCTTTCGACCACAACCGACAGGCCTGATCGACAATATTCAGAATGATGAGGTATTTCCGGTGCCACGGCATGCAGTGGTAGCGGTTGGGCATGGGTTGATCGAACAACAGCGCGCTGTCCTCATCAGAAACAGTTGGGGACCAAGCTGGGGTTTACAAGGCTATGGTTGGTTGACTGAAAATTATCTTAAGCGCCACATGTATGATCTGGCAGTTCTAATGGAGGATCTTCATGTCTCTGATAATTCCGCAGCAGCCTGACTGCATCTCCACTTGGCGCGAGGCTGTCCGTGCCGTTGACGCTGAACCACGACATGAAGCGCACAACGTACTCTTAACAATTGAAGATCCCCGCGCTGGCTCGCAAATCAGCGACGCACGCGTTGCATCTGTGGATGACTTTCTCCAGCGTCATGACAAGTCGGTAAAAACCATCTCGAATACGATATTCCCGCAAGCTCTCTACCGACGGCACGGTGCGCCCGAGTTCTTCGATGCGTTTCATGACAGAGTGCTGCCTACTGTCAGCAAGAGTGAACGCTGGTCAGGTTACTATTTTGAACGGATGACAAGGTGGCCGGGAGCTCCCATGGGCAACCCATTGTGGGACATCGTGAGCCGGATGAGAGACCCGGCAGTGAAATCAAACAACAAGTTTGAGCTTGCGTTGTTCGATCCCGCAAGAGACCTCAGCAGATCTCCATATGGTGGCCAGTGCCTGAGTTTCCTGAGTTTCAAGCTTCTGCACGGCACACCAAAAACTCTGTCTTTGACGGCCATGTATCGCAATCACTACTACATCGAGAAACTTCTGGGAAACCTCATTGGGTTGGGTCAACTCATGTCCTTTGTCGCAGACGAGGCAGGCCTTAAAGTGGGCCCGCTTACGATTCTGTCAACGCATGCGACAATTGACCAGCCGAAGACCTGTGTTGGTGGAACCACCTCTCGGTCTGACATTCTCCAACTTTTGGACAACGTCGATGCAGTTGATGGTATCCTCGCCTAAGCGAACTCGGCGAATGGAAGCACGCCATTTTCTGGCTCAGGCGCGCTGGTGCTTGTTCCATAGATCGACTGTATGCCTGAAATGAAATCTGCCTGCCCGCCGTAACTTGGGTGGCGCACCATTGACACCTTGACGTTGATGTCTGCCAATGCACTCCCTGCGTCCCGACCGATCGCAACCAGTTTTTTTGGCTTCAATAAATCAAGCAATGCGAGCATAAACGGCCAGGTTGCGACGCGTTCAGACTTCTTGTGACAACGGTTGGTCATAGCATCGTCGGGCGCATGGGGATGCAATGGAAAGACGTTCCACAACATGACCGGGCGACCAACCGACATAAGTTGTTTCCAAGTGATCGTGGCCGTTCGTTCCGCTACAAGTGGTCCCCGCGTCGCGCGCAAAAGGTCGATGCCACCAAAGAGTGATTCAGCGTCATGCAAATGTGCTTCGTCAGTCAATGGGATGCCCGTACGCCGTCCCCCACGATAACCTAAATCTCGTGCAATCCAGATCGTATCCGCACCGGATCCTTGCGCAGCCTCCAAACAAAGCTGGAGGTTGGCGCGGCGTTGGTGTGCCGCATCTGGTGCATCGTGAATCGAACAAATGTCACGATACGGATTAAAAGTATCAGGCAGATCTACGGCACTGAGAGCTTCAACAAATTCAGCGGGTGTCTTCATGGCAGGGGCTCTATCTCTAGACGACGGTTTTTAATGTCAAGGATCACGGTACCTCGTCTATTTTTTCGAAGATATCTGAACGCTGCGTAGCCTTCCAGAATTGCCTTTTCCCAAAGCCAGGTTGGGCAGTGTTCCGCCTCATATCCCGCCACAAACTGACGCACCTGTTTGAGTAAGTCGAATGGAAGGTCGCCGGGTTTAAAGTCTTCAAAAAAGTTCATGTTGACAGCTTGTCCGAAGATCCACGTAGCTACGCCCTCTTCAATAAGTGTAGCCCGCGCGCCGTCTTGGGCTTCGTCAATTTCTGGCGTGCTTTTGCGCTTAAGCCGGAAAAGCGAACGTGTCACAGGAGACCACCCCAAAACGGCGACATATGCGTAGTGGAAAACATCATGGAAGCGGTAGTCATCCGGGGTCATAGCGTTATCTGTCAACCTGTCGCCAATATTGAGGCCATTACAGGTTTGAAAAACATATCGTTTGCCAGCGACTTCGCGTTCAAACACATCGATCCGCAGGTTGCGTGGCAGTTGTTCTTGCACCGGGGCTTCTTCATCAAAAAGCGCTGGATACTCTTTTTGTATCGGCCAACGATCGACCGTCTTGGCCTGGTTCTTGATCGCGGCGGCTTCCAGCGTAACACCAGCCTCATTTGCTGCACGGATCAGAACATCAAGTATCCTCACGAGATGTGGCGCGAGCCGTTTGCGATCCTGACCAATGTCTTTTTTGGAATGATCGGCCATCAGAAGACCAATAGTGGCGGCTAGCTCAATCAACGTGGCTTCAAACGCTTGTGAGGGTGACTGCGGTGTTGTAATAACGGCAGGTTGCAGAGCTTCAAAGGTTAGCGGCACCTCCGATGCAGCCAGCCATCCGGCGTCTTCCGTGGACAGATTTGTCACTACCTCGGCTAGAGAAACCCCACCCTTTGTTGCAACAAGGTTGAAATACCACAGAACGTCCCCGAGTTCTTCGGTCACTGCAGAGGCATAGGCCAAGAATGAAATATGATCCCGCTGTTTCTTCTTCACTTCCGACAAGAGGCTTCCGACTTCGCCGAACAGCCCTAAGAGTGGAAAATTAAGTGATCCATCGTCGCGACTTCTGTTTGTCCCTAGCGCTTCCTGCGAGAACTGCTGAACCGAAAGCGGTACAAACTCATCTGCCATGGTGTATCCTATATCTATGGGCGAAGTAATAAATGAAAGCTACATAATGTAGTTTCATTCCAGTCTTTCCCGCCTTCGATTGCAACAAAAAAGACGGAGTTATTCGTGCCACTGGAATAGTTTTTTGAGCTTCGCGCGAATTTGTCAGCCTGAGCCAGATCGCAAGGCATTGCAGGCATACATGCCGATCTCGCCACCCTCTGCGCCGTAAGCGATCATCGTGCCTTCAAGCATCTCCTGACCTTCAGGAATGTCCATTGCTCGGATTTCGGCATGTTCATCGACCTCTTGGAACGACGCCAAAGCAGCAGCATGGCACTCCGCTTCGTTGTCAAAATTGAGGTTCGTTTCCAACTCCGATCCGGTCTCGAAGTTGAACACAACAATGATCAGCAAAACCTTCATATGCGGCCTCTTTCTATGAGAAAACCGGAGCCACAGGGCCCCGGCTTTCAAGTGAAACTTGCGTTTTCACCTTGCAGGATCATCGGCTTCCCAGCCTGTTTCCTGCCTTACAATAATACGGTATTGTCACAACTCCAAGCACTTTCTATGTTTTTCATCTTGCCCAAAATATCCTCGGGGGAGTGCCCATGGGGCGCGGGGGCAGACAGCCCCCGTCTTTGATGTGAAAAATTGCCTCGTGTGGACGGACCGCCCGAGGGCGGCCCAACCGGGTTATTCTGTCACGTCGCCTTTGGCCGACGGCTGGAAGGCGACCAATTCGGTGACACCAACGGGAAAATCGAGCTTGAGCGTCAGGAAGGTTTCGCCTGTGTCTCGCTTGGTGTTTTCGAACACCGCGCCAACCCGGCGATAGGTGGTCTTCTCGGTGCCATTGTCGTCGTATTTCACGGGGACGGTCAGAGTGTAATGTGTCATTTGGGTTTCTCCTTGTTTCGATGAAGGTGGCCCAACGGATCGACCGAGGGTGCGGCGCAGGCCGAAAATCGGAGGCTCCCCCGGAAACCGTTTTTCTGCTTGCCGGGGCTTTGCCACGGGAACGCCAAACCCGCGATCCGTCACCTCTCATCTTTCCAGAAACAAGGCAGGAGTAACCCAGATGCGGTTGCACGGCCGTCCCGGCCTCATACGCGATTGGCAGCGATAGAAGACAACGGAGATCCCGCTTAATGCGCGGGATCGAGACCACAGCAGACGCCGGCCCTTCCGCTTCGCTCTAGGCCCGTCGACATTTTCCCAATTGGTGTGTCCGCCTGCCATCCCCTGGCGCCGGCGTAAACAGGCAAGCGCCGCGGTGCCCGCGTCGGCTCCGCAGGGGCCGTGTCCTCGTTTCACTGCGGGCCGCACCACCCCCTGCTCCGCCCAGTTGACGCCAACTCCATGGGCCGCAGATCGGGCTGCGCCCTCACCTGCTCTGTCCAGCCGAATGGGAGGCCCATTCGGTCTGAAAAGATCAGCCGAGGCTTCGCCACTGGCGGAAAGAGGTCACAAGACCCGACCGCATCACCACAAGGAGGCCGGTAATGGTCATGACTGATGAAGATCGGACGCGGGAGTGCGCCCGCATTGCTGAACAAAATGATGCCTTTCGCAATAAACAGGCGGGCGGTGGACAAGGGAAATGGGTCTGGACCCAAGCCGTTGACGCCGAAGGGATGGACTTTGTTCTGACCTGCATTGCCGCAGTCGCGGCATATGCGGATTTCACTGAAGAAAACGACCCGTTCGGAACCCATGAGATGGGGTTCATGGACGTGTTGGGCAAAAAGGTTTGGTGGAAAATCGACCTTTACGACCGTGCCTATGAAGGTGGGTCAGAAAACCCCACCTCGCTCGCAGAAACGCGCCGCGTTCTGACGATCCTTTTCCCAAGCGACTACTGAGATTGGCCACCCCGAAAGGGGTGGGCCATAGGCGCTGCCTGCGTCGGGAAGGAGGTGAATACATGACCAGAGCAGTTATCGAGCAGCGCAAGCGGGAAGCTATCGCGCTTGTGAGAAAGGGAGGTCTCTCCGCCAAAATCGGCCTCGCCTTTCTGAAACAACACGCCGCCTAAGCGGCCTCGCCTCACCCCGTCAGGGGGTGGGGCATCCTTATCAAAACTCACCCTAAAACACAAGGAATGTCCCAATGACAAAGCAAACCAAGATCATTGCAACTGAGGCCCGCTTTCCACTGGAAAAGCTGTCTCTTTCGCCGATGAACCCACGCCAAGATGTGCCTGAAACGGACGTGATTGAACTGGCAGAAAGCATCTGGGCCGCTGGCCTGATCCAGTCCATCGCCGGATTGGCAGGCAAGAAGGATACAGCACAGATTGTGGCAGGCGGACGGCGTTTGCGCGCGCTTCAATACTTGGCCGGGCAACATCCAGACATGGCCAAGACCCGGCCTGAACTGGCCAATCCGATGGTGATGCTTGCCCCTGATGCGGAAACCGCCGAGGCGTGGGCCAACATGGAGAACGTGGCCCGCCGCGATCTGCACCCCGCCGAAGAAATCCGGGCCTACGGCAAGATGGAAGCCAAAGGCGGCACTGTCGGGGCCATCGCCCGAGCCTTTGCGGTCAACGAAAAGCATGTCTACCGCCGCCTTGCATTGGCGCACCTGCCGGATGCGGTTCTGGATGCGCTGCATGCAAATGAAATCAGCCTGTCCAATGCCGCCGCCTTCACGGTCAGCAATGACGAGAAAATGGCCCTTGAGGTCTTGGAGACAGTGCGCGGCGAAGGATACAGCGATCATCAGATTAAGCAGATGATCAAACCTGACAGCGTGCGCGGGTCTGACCGGCGTGTGATTTATGTGACCGAGGCGGGTTATGACGAAGCCGGAGGCCGCAAGACCGCTGATCTGTTCAAGGAACAGACCTTCTTTGACGATGTGGCGTTGCTGGACGAACTCTTTGACGCGAAGCTGTCCGAGGCTGTCGAGACATTGCGGGCCGGAGGCTGGAAATGGGTCGAGGTGCATCATGAAAGCTACCTGTCACCCTACACGCACGGGCTGGAAAAGTTCGGGTCGGTCTATGCCGAAGGCGGCGATCTGTCCGAAGAAGAAGGCGAACGTTATGATGCGTTGGCCGAACTCGCCGAAGCGGAAGTCTTGGACGAGAAAGGCGAGGCTGAATTGGCCGCGTTGCAGGTGATCCTTGACGGGACATATTCAGATGAGCAACGCGCCCACGCGGGTCTTTATGTCTACGTCGATGGGCAGGGCAATCAATGCATCAGCGGCGCACTGGTCAAACCGGAGGATAAGAAGGCCGCGATTGAGGCGGGTGTCCTGCGCAAGTCTATGCACAGCAGCAGCGGCAGCGATGGTCCGAAATCGCCAATTTCGCAAAAGCTGCGTGACGATCTGGGCCGTGTGAGCCGTGGTGCACGTCAACATGCCGCCTTGCGCGATCCAGACCTTATGATCGACCTTTTGGCCTATCAGTTGAGCCACAACCTGTTTTGGAATGACGTGTTCGGGATCACGACCACCGAAGTGCCAAACTGGCCATCCACTGAAGCCGAAGGCTATGTGTTGGACGCGCGGCTGACCGAGAACCCACCCCGCAACATGATGGATGCCAAAGACCTTGGTGCATCCTTCCGTGCGTTTCGCAAGAAAGGCGCAGAGCATGTGCGGGGCGAATTGGTCCGGTTCCTTGCGGCGCAATTCAAAGGTGGTGACGAGACGCTGGACGCGTTGGTGTCCAAGATCACGAAACCAGACACCCGCGAAGTCTGGACGCCCACGGCTGCGAACTTCTTTAGCCGCGTGGGCGGTCCTTACATGGTCGCGGTCTGGCGCGATCTTCTGGAACTGGCCGAGGATCACCCAACCGTCACCACCTTTGCCAAGCTGAAAAAGGTCGACAAGGCCGCGAAGCTGGAAGCCTTGTTCACGCAATCTGATCTGCGCAGCGCCCTAGGTGTCACCGAGGCGCAGGCCGCGCGGATCGACGCATGGTTGCCCGAAGGCATGGAGTGAGAGCGGCGGCAGGGCGTTCGCGCCCTGCACCTTTCCTGACAGGAGAAAGCCCAATGGCGTTCGAGAACGATACCAATACCGGCAGAGTTGCGAAAATGGTCGAGACCTTTTCCCTGATCCAGAAATCGGCCAAGTCCAATCGCGCGGACGCAGACACCTTGAGGGTGATGATGCGTCCGCTGATTGCAGCGCTGACAAATGCGGGGGTGATGGGTGCCCCTGTCGATGCCCTAATGGGGCAGGACGCGCCCACACTCACCCTTACAGCAGGCCAGCGGGCCGCGTGGCACCTTGCCGAGGGCCGCGCGGGTTCAGATGACGGGAGCCGGTGACATGCGGTTCAAGAAGACGCCCACGTTCGAGTTTACCGATACACCGCGTAAGCGGGCAGCACTCCGGCGCAAACAGCGGCGGGAGCGCGATGCCCTGCCGCTCTTCGCCGAGCAGATCGCGGCGGCGCAGCCGAGCGAGGACGAGGAAATGTCACGTCGCGCCGACTTGTCCCACGCACAGGAAATCCGGTGGCGATCAGATCGCGCCGCAAAGTGGCGCAAAGCCCGCCGAATGATTGACAGTCTGCCCGCCGAGGACAGCCTTGCGATCCGGCGCGTATGGGACTGCGCCCCATACCCCGCCGACCCAAGCCGCCTCTTGAGCGTGTTGCACAGCTACAGCCTTGGCAAGATTGACCTGAGACGCCCGCCTTTTCCGCTTTCCAAGACGGATGCAGGCGGGGCGCGGATTGCCAACCTGTTTGCCACACCTGACCTGTTTGTCACGGTCCTGAAGGCCCGTGACATTGCTGAAGACCCTGACAGTTACCCGCTGGCCGAACGACATGCGGCCTATCACCACCTGCAAGCCGCTGCATCGAAGAACAAGGACCGCAAACGGGCCATGGCTGACCGCGTGTTGGCGTCCGACCTGTTCTTGCGTCTTGGTGAATTGGAGGACTCTCATGCCTGAATGTACATCCGGTAATCATCCAGTCCCAAACGCTCGCCGCCAGGACCAAGCCGGTGCGCGGGAGGGAAATCGAAAGATTGAGGCAAAAGCAGTGGCTCGCATTCTCGATGCCAAAACCCGCGCCGTCGTTGGACATCTTTTTGAATGGAACACAGGGCAAATCGAGCCGAAGTGGACGGACGATATTGAGCGTGAGGACGTGATTTACGATTATGTCTGACTTTCTCGCGCATGCACCCGCAGACTGACAGTTTCGTATCCTTGTGGTGAGGATCAACTTGGCCCCGCCTGCATCCATGCAGCGGGGTCTTTTTTTGCGGCCTTGTTGAAAACCGGCCTTGTATCCTTCAACGGAACCGCCCGAAAATGACGCGTTTTCAGAAATCGAACAAGGGAAGCACTATGATGACGAATGCCTTACATCACCGCATTTACCTTTGGGGCTATGCGGGTAATGCACTGCCTAAGTGGGTGAGACGGGCATTGGCGGGAAACGGCCTGCATCGCGCATGGTTTCTAGGATACAGCGGTTTTTTCGAGCAAGATGGGATCAGATATGGATTGGCGAGACCTTATGAAATGAAATCTGCGCCCAAGTAACGAGGAGAACGACCATGGCCCAACTATCCAACATCAAGAGATACAACGACTGGGTTGAGAAAGTCCGCAACACTGGTGGTGTTCATAGCGATGTTGCGAGCGTCGTAGAGGCCCATACATCTGCGTCAGACGTTGTTTGGCAGGCTTTTGAAGACACGAGTTTGGGCAAAAGAACGTCCTTCGCGCGTGAAGGCGTGAAATACATCGCGGCTTATATGGTCCACTGCGCAGAAACAGAAGACAAAGACCTTTGGGACCTCGCGATACCGAATTCAAACCGTCAGGTTTTGTTTGAACAAGCGGCAAAGAGTGAAGATCGGCCATTGGTAAAAGACATCTTGGCAGGCGCAGCCGAAATAGCCCCTTCGCTGATGACGTCTTATCTGAACTGTACGGGTTGCTTCCTTCAAGTGAACCCGAACGGTTCAGCAAAACAGGTTGGGACCGTCAGAGGTTAGACGCCATCGAGAACGTCTAACACCATGACTGGCGCTGTCCGCCGCTATAACGCCGAGCCAGCCCTTCCCCCACCATGACGTCGGCCACGTCCTGGCCATCCAGCATTAGCTGCGCCAGATCGCGTCCGTATTGGTCGCGGCGCGGCAGATAGGCCAGTCGTGCCGATGATGCCCGGGCCAGCAATTCGCGAAGCCGTTCTGTCGCCGCATCGCCCCGCGCACGTTCTGCGTTGCATTGCGCACGGTAGGTTTCCGGTGTGTCGAAGCCAACCAGGCGGATGGTTTCACCAGCGAGGCGCACCGTGTCTCCGTCTACCACCGTCATGCGGTTTGGATTGACGCTTTGCACCGTGGACGTTTGTACCCGCGCCGTCGCTTCTTTGGGCGTGTCAGGATCATAAAGCCACAGCCCAAGAAGGACGAGCAGAAGGGCCGGAAGCACCGTGGCGCGTGGTGTTCGCCATCGCCGTCCTTTCCATGGTCGGGAGCGGCTTGGTCTCTTTCTAGGCCGTCTCAGCATAGCAGGATCACGAACCTCCAAATGGGTCTTTGCTGGCAAGGGTTTGGGCGCGTCCAGTATGGCCGTTTATGACCATAATTCCAAGGCAAGTACCCCGTCAGGTCTGCCGTGCCGACCCTTTGAAGCGAGGCTGAATCGAGGGGATTGGGTGCTGATCCGTTTGGGCGCTTATCCTTGGCTTTGCGGGTGCGTGAAGAGAATATCCACAAGAGGAAGCCGCTCAGGCGATCACCGAAAATTGCGATATGTCGTCAGAGTGATTTGGTCGATCACCACCGGTCACCCCCTTTGTATCTCTATTGATGGGGATGAAGGCAACGCCTGAAGAATGTTCCTTCAGCTCGTGTTCGAAGATCTTTGCCTGCGGCTACGATCACGACACCCTGTTGAGCTTCAGCAAGCAGAAAAACCGCCTTCGGCTCGGCTTTCACCCTGCGGGCGAACCTTCCGTTTTTCCACCTGCATCCTTCATTCGATCCCTTCTTGTTTATCCCCATCGAAACAAAGGAGAAGACCAATGGCAATCGACGGAAAAATCACCCGCACTGACGACGACGCAATCACTGGCTGGATCGCATCGCTGACCTTCGACGTGGATATCACGCTCACGAAGAACCCCCACAAGACCAAAGAAACGCACCCGGACTTCGAAATCACCACCCGCACCCCGCGCAACCGTATCATCCGCATCGGATCGGCTTGGGAGCAGACCAGCCAAGCGGGCAACGACTACCTCTCCCTCTCGGTCATGGTGAACGGCCAGCAGGTCCGCGTGAACGCTCTGCGCACCGAAGAAGACCCTGAAGGTGAATACCGCCTGGTCCCACTGGCTGCCTAAGCCAGCCAAGGGGCGGCCCAGGCCGCCCCCAGCACCCAGAGATCGAGCAGCGGGTAAAAAGACCCGAATGCCACTCACCGCAAACTCCGTCGCCCCCCTTCTGGGCGGCGGCTTTTTCGGGCGACAAACACGCCAAATCTGCGAGGATAGCGCCATGAAGGACAAACCCGATCCACGGCACAATCTGCCCAAGCGACGCCTGACAGAGACGCGGCGCATCGAGACGCCAGACGGCCACACGATCCATTTATCCGTGGGCTACGATCCCAACGAGCATGGACGGCCCCGCGAGGTTTTCTACTCCGCTGGTTTCAAATCGGGATCAGCCCTTGAGTTCCAGATTCAAGACGCCTGCGTCCTCATCTCGATTTTGCTTCAGCACGGGCACCGGCCAGACGAGATTGCGAAATCCTTGGCCCGCACCGAGCGGCCAGATGGTGCTATCGCTTATGCGAGTATCACCGGCCTTATCGCCGACGAGCTGGTCAAAGCGCAGCACTCATCTGCCTGACATCAAAGGCCAGCTTCATCGCGCTTCTCCCCGACGCCCTGCAGGACGATCCGCATTTCGTCAGAAGGATAGGGCCTCAACAACGCCGCGGCCTCGTCCAGCGATCCCGTCAACCATGTCTCATAGTCATCTGGTCTGAGGATCACTGGCATTCGGCCTTTCGCATGTATGGGCCTGATAAGATCATTTGCTTCTGTCGTGACCATCGTGTGAACACGTCGCGGATGCTCCGGTTCAAGTAGATCTTCTCTTTCAACCCGCCAAAGCCCGGCTATCGCAAAGGGTGCGCGATCGTCACCCTCACCCGCGAGAGCAAACCAATAGTCCGTCGCCGGTTTCTGGCCCTTTGTCTCGTTAAAACTCGACACTGGGACGAGGCACCGGCGCTCTGCAAAGCTGCCTTTCCAGAGACCGGACTTGATCAGCTTGTCATCGCGCGCGTTGTTCCATGCAGCGGGTTTGATGGGTTTGCCCGTGACTTTTGACACCTTCGGCGTCCGAAAACCCCACGACATTTGTACCAGCTCGCGGTTGCTTTCATCATCGAGCGCGACAACGGGGGCCGATCCTTTGGGGTGTATGCCCGGCCGCGGTTCTGCGTTGCCAAGATGGTCCCGGCTCGGGTCTACCTTAAACAACTGCCGCATGGCTTCGCTGGCCGTCGTATTCGAGTAGAGGTTACACATTTTTCCGCTTCATTCTTCTAGGGTCTCTGTAGTATAACGCGATTTATTTTTTCTTTCATCTTGCCAAAAATATCCTCGGGGGAGGCGCGCAACGCCTGGGCCAGACAGCCCCGAAAAGGCAACACAGATGTCGGTCTTTCCTTGCGAGAACATATAAAGAACATCTATGGCTTGGCACATGCGCCGCATTTTCGATCATCCTTACCGCGTTGTGCGCTATGACCAGCATGGCGATATGATCGACGAGCTGGCGCAGTGCATCCATTTCGATCTTGCGCGCGCGTGTCAGCATGAAGCAGCAAGAATCTGGCCGGACGATGAGGTTGCCGTGCAGCATGGAATCCGCGTGATGGTGAAAATGAGAGGCACCGAGCAGCTATAGGGCCCCTGCCCCGTCTTTCAGACGTGTCACCGCGCTATTCAGGCTTCAGCCGGCAGACCGGCTTACGCCCGGAACACCGCGCCCTGCCTTCCCTGTGAACTCTGGCGCCAGGGCGTGTCTCTCTGAGCCCCACCCTGCCGCGTTCACATGGTCGCGCAGACCCCGGCGATCCGCCCCTCCGGGTTTCAATCGCATGGGGCACCGGATCTTTGATCCTCGTCGTCTTGCGCGTTTAACCGCTCATACGCTCGCCCGGACTCATTGCCAGTCGCGTGTGTAGGGCGCTATTTGGTCCGGCTCGGATCATAATTCCGAACATCAAACTATGTTGTCGCTGGCGCAGGAGGTAAAATATGAAGAAGTTTGAGAATGCAGCCCGTAGCCTATTCGCAGGAAAACCAATCCTTCTTTATGACTTTGATGATCGAGAAGCCGAAACCGATCTAATTTATCTTGCCGAGAGAATTGACGAGAAGGCGGTTGCAGATTTGCGCCTCAATGCAGGAGCGCCATTAACTGTCTACATCAGCTGGGAGATGGGTCAGACTTTGGGTTTGGACACATATTTGGACTTTGTTTCCAAGTATGCAGACCCCAACTCGATCTACGGAGCGCTTTCGCAACCAACACCCGGTTTTGACCCTCGCTTTTCCATCACTTTGGATTTCAGGGAAAATAAGACCGGCTGCTCGCATGTTGAGACCGCGCGTACAATTCGAGAGCTTTGTTCCCTATTAAAAGCAGGCGATGCCAAGGACTTTGCTCGACTGTTTCGTGCGCCGGGGCATATTCCACTTATCGTCGGCACAAAAGGTCTTCTCAAAGAGAGAAACGGGCACACCGAACTCATTTTGTCACTCGCAGTAAATCAGGGTTTGTTCCCGATGGTCGTCGCCTCCGAGATGATCGACGAGGAAACCGGCCATTCGACAACGTATGACGACGCGCGAAAATACGGCGAGCAACGTGGTCTTGATTTCATAGGCGGGAACGAACTCATGGAGGCTTACGGATGAGCGAAACAACCGCGACGAAAATGCCCGATGTGACCGCCGCAGAGCCAATTCCAGCGTCTGCCATGTCCGAAGTGAACCGGATTTTGGGCAATGGCGACCTGTACCGCTACACAACGGTAGAGTCGCCCGTTACCCTACTAGAAAGAGACTTCGCCGAGAAAATTGGCAGTCGCTATGCTTTGGCCGTCTCATCTTGTTCAGCAGCGTTGTTTCTCTCGCTGATGGCTTTGGACTTGCAGCCCGGTGCGAAGGTTCTGATCCCTGCTTTTACTTTCGTTGCAGTCCCTTCAGCAGTGGTCCACGCAGATTGTGTTCCCGTCTTGTGCGAATGCGGGTCGAACTATCGAATTGATTTGGACGACTTTCGGCACAAACTGCCGGGGGTTGATGCCGTTCTGATAAGCCACATGCGGGGCCATACCTCCGATATGGACGCCATCATGGCCGCATGTGATGCAGCCGGTGTTCCTGTGGTTGAGGATGCTGCGCATTCGCTAGGGACCACATGGGATGGCCGCAAGATCGGTACTCTCGGAAAAATCGGCTGTTTTTCCTTCCAGTCCTACAAACTTCTGAATTCTGGTGAGGGCGGGATCATGGTCACGGACGATCCAGACCTGATGGCCCGCGCCATCATGATGCACGGTTCCTATGAGGATAAGTGGCAGCATCACGATATCCCGGCCGATGTGATGGCCCGTGTCCAAAACAACATGCCCATGTTCGGTTTGCGTCTGAATACACTTTCAGCAGTTCTGATCCGGGCACAGTTGGAGCATTTGGAACAGCGGGTGCTTGATGGCCGCCGTAACCACGATCATGTCGCCAACAGGTTGCGTGCGATCAACTCTGTGCAAGTACCAGCCGCCTATCCAGCGGAGCTGCGCGCACCAGATTCATTGCAGTTCAACCTGCCTCACCTTTCAGATGACGAGGTGGATGCTTTTGTCGGTGACGCCAAGCGACGCGGTTTGCATATTCAGGTTTTTGGCCGTTCAAAGAACAACTCGCGGGCCTACTGGAATTGGGGTTTTCTGGACGATGTGCCAGACCTTCCGCAGACCCGCGCGATGTTGATGCGTGCATGTGACCTGCGCCTCCCAGCTCGCCTAACACTGGCCGAATGCGATCTCATTGCAGATACGCTGATTACCGCGTTGGGGGAGTAGGGTCAGCTCCTCACAATGGTTGATTGGATCATCTTTCTGCCTGCCTGCTTTGCGCTCAATATGGCGTGTGGGCCAAGCAACCTGTTGGCGATGACGCATGGCGCAAAGTGTGGCGTTCCTTTCGCACAAAAAGCCGCAATCGCCAGATTGATCGTCTTTGTTCCTATGATTGCAGCGAGCGCCTTGGGTCTTGGTCTTCTTCTGACTGCATCTCCGTTCGTCTTTGGCATCGCCAAAGCTATCGGCGCTGCTTATCTCATATGGCTTGGCATCGCGCTTTGGCGGAGCGCAAAAACGCTGAAATCGGAAGAGTTTGTGGATAAGTCTGTTTCTATGAAAATCGCTTTCAGGACTGAAGCCTTGTTGGCTATCAGTAACCCCAAAGCAATTTTGACCTTCGCTGCATTCTTCCCACAGTTCGTCATCTTGGACGCCTACTGGCAAAGCTACGCGATGCTCGGAGCGGCCTTTCTCATCATGGAAGCTATTGCGATCTTCGCATATGCGCTTGGTGGCAGTGTTGCCTCAACATTTGCAGCAGACAAGATCCCGGTGTTTCAGCGCATTTCAGGTGCCATGATGTGCGTGTTCGGTACCTTACTTCTGATGGCGTCGTAGCGCTCGCGAAACCTGTTAGCGGGTCCATCCTTCATTGAGTTTTTCCATGACCTTCTCAAGCCATCCATCATACCAATACCATTGGCCAGCGACATCGACGCCATACCCCTTCCCAGGGTTCCGTGCGTCGAGCTGGTTCACCAGCTGAGTATGATCAAAGATTGCAAACTCTGGAAAACCAGCTGCCTTTACCTTGGCAACCACCTCCATAGGGCGGTGTTTTGGGCGCTCTGTTTCTTTCAGAAGCACTCTCTCAACATGTTCTGCCTCCGGTGTACCAGCTTTGACAAATTCGACAGCCAAGTCAGCTTTTGAAGCCTGGCCTGCTACCTTTGGTACAAAGGCTACGCGATAGCGAAACTTGGGGTCGGCTTGTTCTGCATCGGTCAATCCATTGTGGAAGTCATCCATTGCAGCCGCCAGGTTTGGCGGCAAGTCCTGACCGACTAAACCGGCCCTCTGCGCTCCATCGAACGTGACGAATTGAAGTGCTATCGGCAACCGTTTTTCTAATGCAAACTCTTTGCCAAACAGGGTCTTGATTGCGTCGTTGAAGTTGATGCAACACGCTTGCAGCTTGGCGCTTAGAGCATCGTCAATGCGGTCAGTTGATTGATGTTCAATCTCATGTCGAATCTCTGTCAGAAAGTTGAGATTATCAATGACGCCTTTTTCAACCGGACACCCGCCGTGAGCGAGGCATTGACCGAGTTCCCAATATTTATCGGCACCATGTTTTGTTTTCTGTACCACCCCAGCCTTCTTGTACCGATAATCGACCCCTTCCCTCTTGTAGTAGGCGTGCATCAGGTACGTCCAAGCTATTACGCTTGTGACGATGAACAGTTCCGCGCGGAAAAACAGTCCGGCGCTGTTAAAAGTATGAACAGCCGCAATCATCGCCTCCCGCGCCTTAATAAGTAACTCATCACCCCTTAGATGAAGCCCCGTTACAGGGTCTATGTCCGGCCATGCACTCAGAAAAGCATCCAGTTCCAAGTCGCTCGCCGGTTTGATCCCAGCGTGCATCTTGCCATCTTTGATTTGGGATATCCGAGCTTGGTTAACTGAGCGAGTTGGTCTTGAAAAATAGGCGTGAACGTCTTGCGGGACATAGTTCTTTTGCAGCATCGCTTTCACAATAGCCACTTCCCACTTTTTCAGGGTTTTCCCGGTTCTACGTGCCAAAATCCAATGAGCTTTCTGTTATTCTCGGCCACGACTATCAACGATAGCCGATCATGATTTCGAGAATTAGGTCAGTTTTCGACGGAAAGGTCAAAGTTATCTGACGTTCGAGATGATCCGTTCTTTCCTGGTCCCTTGGGGTTCGGTCAAGCCGAACGCCACAGCGGGACGTGAGCGGCAGGGATGCCGCCGCGCGCAAGTGAAATAGACGGGGCCGTGTCCTCGCCTCCGGCTGCGGGCCGCACCACCCCCGGTCGATTTCCCCCGCGCGCTCCTAATCCTTCCTTTCATCGCATTCGAGGTTTCAGGAGCAGGCGCATCCGCGCTGTCCCTCAACCCCGATCCATTGGGCGACAGATCCAAGCGACACAACGAAGGAGAACCGTTATGGGAAACGTCCCCTGCCCGCCACAACAGATCACCATTCACTGCAAAACCTGCGGAAGCGAAAACGTCCGGCGCGACGCCAGCGTTGAATGGAGCACAGAACTGCAGATGTGGGAAGTCGTAGTAGTTTATGACGCCGCCGATTGTGAAGACTGCGGTGGCGAAACCAACCTTATTGAAAAGCCTATCGCAGTAGGTGCGTCATGAAAAGCACCGTCCGACTGATTGAAGGTCTGCACATCACAGCCGCCGACAAGCGCAACATTCTCGAAGGTATCGAATACCTGCGCGGCGAAGAGAACCACGCGCAATGGTTGGGCCGAAAAGGTTCAGCGAAGCGCTATTGCCTGACTAGTGATCCAGAGCGGGCGAACCGCTTTCACGTCCTCATCGGTGAGACCTACCGCACGGATACAGGCGGCAAGCGTGAACGACAGTCAAAAGTCACTATTGAAACAACAGGGGTGGAACCCCTGCCTGCCGCGTCATGGCAGATCGACCAAGGCGATCTTTTTGATGGGCTGGACAACAACGAGGCCCAAGGGCCTATTGCTTAAAACACCTTCGGGGGCCGCGCGACGCGCCGGGGGCCGAAAGCCCCTCCCCCTCTATCAAAGAGGCATTCGCTATGCTCGTGAACTTTTACACGCCACGAGGGGACGACTACGAGTTGATCCATGCAACTCGTCTCGACATTCTGGAGGCATTGCCAAGGGTGGGAGATGAAATTCACATCGACAACTTTCAGGGCATCGTCAGCGTGGTTCGGTGGCGGATCAAGGATGATAAGCAGATTGTGGCCGTCATGGTCGAAGAAATCGCCCTAGACACCACCAACCTCTCTCAGCCCCGATAAAATGCTTCGTTTTGATCGAGCCACTGGCGCATTTTTTCGAGGTGCGATCTGACATGGTGCATAGTCTCGCGCACCGTCCAAAAGATGCCGAAGGCGCACACGGCTAACATCAAATAGAACGCCTGATTTGTGAGCCATGAAATGTCCCACATCACATAGGCCACCATGGCAACGACCACGAAACAGCCAATCAGCAACGACAAAAGAACCGCGCGAGTGCGGTGTCGATATGCTTCTGTCAGCAGTTGATCGTGGCCGCTGGCCAGGATTGGTTCAACAACACGCCCCTGCCAGTCTTCATGCGCGTTTTTTTGAGCGATTACACGCTGGCGAACCTCAAGCAAAGATCGAAGGGGATTCCGCATAGGTCCAGTGTACCATGGCCGTATCGAATTCACACCGTCTGTCTTTGTTTCGGCGCGATCACGGCGAGCTTCGCCGATGATCACGCTTTTGCACCAATGCTTGAGATGCTCCGGACAATTCAAACTAAGCGCCCAGGTATGGTCCCAATCCCGGCAAGCGCATTCGCGCTTTATCCCGGATTGTCACGCAAACCTTTGGAGCTGCCACATGACATCTGTGATCATCTTTGGTTTCACCCTCGCTGCCGCCTTCATTGTTGAGATGCATCAGCATCCCTCGCTTGGGTTCTGGCGCTAACGCTAGACCTCCATTTCATCGAGGTAGGCTTGTCCGGATTCAAGGATCGTCACACCAACGATGGGCTTGCCGAGGGCCGCTTGCAGGTTGATCCATCCGAGCCGTTCAGCATGTTGCGCCCCAGCCAGGATTTGATCGTCGCTTAGGTCAGCCATGAATTCATGCGCTTTCAGTCGCCCCATGTCCGGCCCTACCCCTTTCACGTATGGGCCTTCAATTTCCCGAACGGTCATGATGATTGCCAAAGCAACATCACCTGAGCTTGGGTGATCGTCACTCATCCACAAATTTCCTTTTCATTTTGCCAAAAATATCCTCGGGGGAGGCGCGCAGCGCCGGGGGCAGACAGCCCCCTCCTACCTATAAGGCCCGCGATACGGTTCCCCAACAAGTTGAATGTGCGGACATCCCAAAACGAAACTGGTCGCGGCGTGCAGCGAGCGGAAGTAGATGCAATGCGCTTTTTGCGATGACCACAGTGTGTGGGGCTTGCTGGCATAATTGCCGGTCCCGACATGACGTTGCAGCCATTGTCTGGTCAGCTCGTTTGTCATCGGATCTGCTCGCACGCTTATGCGGACCGGGAATTCCCTGTCCATGACGTCATAACGATGTGGTGCTTTGTTCCCCATGGCGAGGAACATAAGCAGAACATTGTGAGGTGATCCAGTGCGCAATGCGATCTGCGACCACGTCAACTCTGGTCCCTTGGGGTTCGGGCAAGCCGAACGCCACTGCGGGACATTCGCGGCAGGGATGCCGCCGGATTTAAGCGAATTAGACAGACCCGTGTTGTCGGCTGCGCCTCCTGCCCGCGCCAGTCCGTCGATTTCGCTCAAATCCTCCCAATCCTTCCTTTCATCGCATTCAGGTTTTCAGGAGCAGGCGCATTCTGCGCTGTCCAAAAAACCCGATCCATTGGGTGACAGACCCAAGCGACACCACAAAGGAGAACTGTCATGGCGAAATTTGATGTTTATGCCGAGGTCACAAGTCAGATCATTGAGGCACTGGAACAAGGTGTAAAGCCGTGGGAATGTCCTTGGCAGACGAATGCCGCTGCCTTGCCCTTTCGCGTTACCGGAGACAGATATCGCGGGATCAATCATGTCCTGTTGAGCCTCAAGGCATGGGCGCAGGGTTATCGCAATCCTGTTTGGATGACGTTCAAGCAGGCAAAGGATTTGGGCGGTATGGTCCGCAAGGGCGAGAAGTCATCCCTTGTTGTGAAATACGGCACTTTCGAAGCGAAGGAGGGAGCGCCCGAGGGTGACGCGGATGCCAAGATGCGAGGTTATTTGAAAGCCTATCGGGTGTTCAATGTTCAGCAGATCGACGGGCTAGAGGATCAATTCCCGACACCTGATGAAGCTGAACCACTGAATACCCGGCCCATCGAGCAGCTTTCGCACATTGCTGCCAACATGATCGAGAATATGGGTGTGGGCTATAAGGAAGGCGGGGACTGCGCTTGCTACGTACCGTCTTTGGATAAGGTTCACATGCCGGAGTTGCCGAAGTTCAAAGCAGCAGAGCTTTTCTATTCAACCCTTTTTCACGAATTGTCCCATGCAACAGGTCACAAGCGCCGGTGCGATCGGACGAACGAAAAGGCGGGGTCCAAGTTTGGGAATGCGGTCTATGCGATGGAAGAACTCGTTGCCGAGATTTCGTCGGCGATGATGGGCGCGCAGCTTGGTTTTCAGCCGGGCCACATCGAGGACAGCGCGGCTTACGTTCAATCGTGGTTGAAAGTGTTGCGCGACGATAAGCGTGCGATTGTCAAAGCAGCAGCGGCGGCGCAGCGAACCGCTGACTATCTGATGGATCAGGCCGGAGAGATTGCAGAGGCCGCTTAGGCCCCTGCCCCATCATCGCGAAGTGAATTCATCGTGAAAAACGCCGTCATGCTGCTAAGGTGAAGAAACTCCCTGTTGGCCGGTGTCGACCGGAGCCCCCGTTTTCCGCCGCGAAAGCGGGGGCTCTGCTATTCAGATGCAGGTGAAGGCGGGCGCGTCGCCCAGGTTCATCGTGACCGACGCCGTGCCAACGGTCAGCTCAACGCTTTCGGTGTTGCGGAGGCCGTCCAAGAGTGGTTGCCAGATATGTTCCGCAAGGTCGCGTTTTGAAAGCCTGCCATGAACGAGTGAGGCGGTGATGGTTTGGCCGTCTGGAAAAGTCAATGTTGCCGTGGTGTTCAGGTCTGAGTTGCCGCCAAAGACGATCAAGACCATGCTTTCGGTGCCGCCATAGACACGGTTGGGATCACAGACGAGGCGAATTGTTGCCCCGTTATCCGTGGTGGAATACAGATCAAGACCGCGCGTGAAATCGTGGTCCCATGCTATCGCGGGAGACGCCGCAAGTGCAGCGATCAGCGGTGAAAAAAGGCGATTATTGAAACGCATAGGCTGGCTTCCTTTCGGAGCCAGCCTAGCATTTTTTGGGCCAAAATGGAAGATCACGCCTCCATTTCGGCGGTGAGAACCCACTTACTTTGCCAGACATCAAACGTAGCAAATGTTGCGCCCTTCGGATCGAGGATCTTTAGGGAGCCAGAGGTTTCCTTGTCTTGCATGTAAGACGCTCCGAATACTCGGAGCGTTTCTGGTGATGGCGAGTAGACAACACCGACATCTACCGTGTCATCGTCGCTGCGCATGGAGAACATATCAGGCATAATCGTAAATCACGTCCTCCCGCACTACGTCGTCAAACCATTTCGGTGTTCGCGCCCCTGTGTTCCATTCATAGAGATATCCGACGATATCTCGCGTTTTGGCATCGAGAATGCGGGCGACGGCTTTTCCTTCAATCTTCCGTTTTCGCACCATGTTCAAATCCTTTTGCGATGCGGTTGGGGTTTGAGCCCCCTTCCGCCGGTGGCGAAGCCTCTGCTGAACTGTCCAGCCGAATGGCCCCATGCCATTCGACTGGACAGAGCAGAGAGGGCGTAGCCCGTCCTGCGTCCGGAGACGGTTCGAAGACAGGGGGCCGTAGGGCGGAAAATTGGGGGGACCGCGCAGTGCGTGGGGGTGCCGATTTTTTGCACGGAGGCTGGCGCGCTCGCGCGACATCACAACCCCTGTTGCGAGCCGGGGCCGGATGGCAGGCGGATCAAGGCTAAGATAAATGCCGACGCGCCTAGAGCGAAGCGGAGGGCGTGTTGTCTCTTGTTCTATGCAATGCCGCGCTTCACGCGGTATTTCTTTGGCTACTTCTGTGCCAGCTCTTGCAGAACCTCATCAAGGCACTTCCAAAACAGCGGTTCGAACTGCCCGCGCAGCATGGCGGTATCAGATGATAAGCCGTAAGGATCATTTTCGGTGCGCAGATGGTCGATCAGTTCGGCGTTGACGCGCTTCGTGGTCTGATAACCATCGCGGATAGGCAGGCGATCCGCTTCCGGTTTTTCAATGAATTCGCGTTTAGGATCGAAGAGCTGGACGGCCTTGCGCCCTGCTAAGCGGATTGGAACCTTGCGGTCGATGCCCTTAGCAACAAGTTTGTCTATGGCCGCACCGTGCACACGGGTGATTGCAGCAGTTAGATGAACTTCACGGGTAGCGTCAGACGGCGCCGGAGATGCTGTTACTTGAGGTTTTGTCTTTGGCTTCGGCGTGGCTTTTGGCCTAGGTGCGGGAGCGACGGGTTTGTCACGCCGTTTGGGCCCGGAGTCGCTCGCGATCTTTCTTGGAACGGCTTCGGACGCAATGGGTTCGAGTGCTGGCTGCGGCGTCTGATCTGACTTTCTTGGTAGGTTTGAATGATACTTCGGGTCACTGCCCTTGATAGCGGTTCTCTGTTTGCGGGGCATTATGCGGCCTCCGTAACTTCTTTGAGGATTGCAGCAGCTTCGTCCAAGGCCTCATCGAAATATTTGGCATGTACTCGTCCAAGCGGATTGATGCCGGAGCGTTTCGTTTGGGCTATGGTGTGTAGCAATCCTTCTTTCGATGCTTCGCGATGCTGTTTGCGGGACATGAAGAAATGGGAAACAACCGGGAATTCATCAAAGGCACGGTCTTCGAATTCGAGCTCGGTCTTGCTCTGCTTGGCTGGTACATCTGAAAGGACGACGTGAAAGGAGGGAAGAGCTTCTGGATTTTCAGCGCGGTCGGCGAGGCCCTTATACCATTCGAATGTGTCGTTGGTGCTCTTCCAGTCGTCCATGCTAAGTTTCATCGGGAGGATGATAACGTCGCTGGCAGCTGCCAGATCATCGGCCCAAGCGCCCGCCGCGCCCATCGTGTCCACAAAAATGTAATCAACGTCACCGGATTCATAGGCTTCGTCCGTTTTGGTGCCAAGCTCGTCAGAGAATTCCAAATGTTCGACTGTCAAAAGAGGATCATTGATGCCGAGCGACGTGGCCCAGTTCATCATTCCTTGTTGTGGGTCGGTGTCAAAGATGATGCATCGTTTTTTGTCGCGCATTGCCGCACTTGCGAGTGCTCGGATCAGTGTCGTTTTGCCGGCACCGCCTTTTCGACTCATAACGGCGACGACCTTCATGTCTTCATTTGCCATCTGCTTCGCCTCAATGTTGGTTGTTTAGTGTACGTTGTCGGCGGAACGCTGTGCAGTGTCAAGTGTGCAGTGATGCAGGTGTAGTGCATAAGAACTAAGGCGCAGTGATAGCGGAATGCGGTACAAGGTACAGTGTTTGATGCGTAGTGAATAGTGCCGGTGGGCGGGTGTTAGATGTCTGCGGTCCAGTGGCCAGTGTCAAGGGTGCAGTGTCGGCGGTAGGCGGCGCAGTGTCGTATGTAGGTTGCACAGTGACGGCGGCACAGTGTTGGAGGTCTAGGGTCGCAGGGAAGATGTCCAGTGTATAGTGTGGAAGAAGTAGTGCGCAGTGAAGAGTGCACAGTGAATAGTGCACAGTGTATAGTGCGCAGTGGATGGCGGAGATTGAGACGAAACAACGACCATTTTAGCCCACTCCAGAAACTCGGGAGACGGTTGGGAGCAAAATCGGCTCGGACGGCGGCTCGGAGGGTCCGCACAGGCTTGCTTGAGGTTTTTATAGGGTAGGGCGGCTGAAAGCAAATTGTGGCCCTCAGCGAGCCGTTTTTTCCAGCGGGGCCGTCACCTTCGGTTTTGGGGCCGGTCTCGCCATCGGCTCGACAGCCTCGATTCCGTAAATCTCGGCGAGAAACGGAATAACTGATAACACTACATTAATACGGTATTGTCTCTACGACTGCATTATTGTAATAACATCAGTTATGATGATGGCAGGAAATAGGGGTTCTTTGTTCCAATGCCCAAAGGTCGCATCCTCACTCAATCTGAACGCCTCGTAATTGTCCGCGAAGCGGCAAAAGGCGTAGGAAAGCAGAAGCTTGCACAGCGGTTTGGTGTGACTAGGCGAACAATCGACTACACCATCAAACGAGAAAAAGACCGACGCCGTGACACGGGCATTCGAACCGCTGCGGCCAGCGTCACTGTGACCCCAGATGAAATGAAAGCGTTCGACGCCGAGCTTGCAAAGCATGGTTTCGTTAGTCGTGCAGACGGTTTGCGGGCCTTGA
This sequence comes from Sulfitobacter rhodophyticola, assembly GCF_041281685.2. GTDB lineage: Bacteria > Pseudomonadota > Alphaproteobacteria > Rhodobacterales > Rhodobacteraceae > Sulfitobacter. The sequence goes on from NZ_CP166250.2 coordinate 76,432, forward strand.
TGCAAGCGACAAACGGCATCTTCGTGCCAGATGAACATCTTTCCGGCGAGCTTTCGAGCTTCCGAGCAGCGCTCAATCGCGTCGGCAACAACATCACGCAGATTGCCCGCCGAATGAATGAGGCGAAGAAAAGAGGACTGCCTCCGCCTTGGTCGAACCGGCAGTATGAGGAAATCCGCGCGCTAGCGGGCACGATTTTGGAGATGGGTGATCAGATCGACCTTATGGTCAGGCGTCGAAACTCAGTAATGGCGGCGACTGTTGATGATGTATTGAGGGAGTTTGCCCTTGGCACGAACTAGCGCAGTCGAAGCCGTTACAGGCGAGGTTTTCCGCGAGGGTTGGGACCGTGTTCGCGGCTCCATGCAGGGATTGAGCAGCAAGAAAGCGGGCCAGCTCTACCGTGCTGCACGGGGCCATCGCGCAGCGGTCTTCAAGGCGATCAAGAATGGCGGCACCCACACAAAGGGCCAACTCAGTAATCAGCTATCCTACATCACGCGTGACAATAAGCTTTCTCACTTCGTTGACAGTCGGGGCACGTTCGACGGGAAGACCAAGTTCGATGAGAAGGACATCAAGAAACTCACGGATCGGTTTGCAGAACGGTGGGATAGCGGTTTCCGCCCCAAAATGGGCAACACAACGCACATGCTCATGTCTTTTCCGAAAGGCATTCGGTCTGAGGATGTCCGCGAAATCGCTTCGGATGTTTGCGAGCGGTTCTTTGAAACCGACGAGGGACACTTTGACTACGTAATCGCAGTCCATAAGGACCGGGATCACCCCCACGCTCACATCGTCCTTAATAGACGTTCCCAAGAGGGAGAGTTTTTCTACTTGGGCCGGGATCACCGCTTTAACTACGACGATTTTCGCCTCGCAATGGTGGAAGAGGCCGAAAAGTATGGCGTCAAGCTAGAGGCAACATGTCGAATAGATCGTGGTGTGGTGCATTACGCACCCCGAACGAGAGAAGTCTACGCGGTCAAAGAGGATGCCGCAAAAGGTATTATCCGTGAGCCAGCTCCGCGCGAGCGTGTCGGCAAGGATTTGGCCCGTACCCTCGCTGAGATTGCAAGCACCAGGATTGTCTATCACTCGCTTGCCGCCGAGGCGTCTCAAGACAGTCGAGAAGAAATTGCTCAAGCCCTCCAAAGAGCCGCCGAGCTTTTGGGTAACGGCTCACAAGTCGAACAAGATGGAGATGTGTACATGGGAGTTGTTGAAGACTTTGATGAACTGAAAAGCCGCTATGCTGATACAGTTGAAGAAGTTCAGGCGCGGATCGCTGGCTTGCCAGAAGGTCAGCGGGCACAAAAGCAGCGCGACTTGAACCAGCTTCAGGCGGGTGTGCGACGAATGCAGCCTCTTGGCCTTCGGTCTGCAACACTTGAACAGAGGCCGTCCGATGGCGGCATTTACTCGGAGTTGAATATCAACAGCGAGCTTACAGGCCGTTTAAATGATGGAACTACGCGGGCACAGATCGACAATGCGCTGCGCGGCACGGGGATCAATGCTGAAACCGTTGTAAACCGGATCGAAACAGGCGCACCAAACGCTGCACTTGAGCAGCAGTGGGTAGCAGATGACCTTTCCAAGGTTGCACAGGCTCAGGGGTTGAACCTTGAGCGCAAAGATGACCTCGAAGCGGCACGAGAGCGGTTGAACCAAGTGCATGTTGAATTAGGCGTGACGCTGGAACGTGCAGAGGTGTTGCGTGATGACGGTGTGATTGAGGAAGCGCGGGAAATTCGTTTTCACTTCGATCAAGAGCAGTTTGACGAGACGACGCGTGCGATCCGGCAGGAGTTGCGAGGGCAGGGGGTCAACGAAGCACAGCTTGAGGCTCGTGTCGTCGAAATAGAAAACCGCGCGTTCGACCGGATCGAGGCAGAGCAACAATCCTATCTCGAAACGCGGCCCGAAATCCTCTCTGATCCTGGCGCGGTATATCGCACCGACGAAGAGGGCAGGGGCCGGATCACGGATCAGGAGTTCGCAGATCGGCTTGATCGGGAGATTGAGATCATCCTTGACCGTGCGCCTGCCAATCAGTCGATCTCCGAAGCCGTCGCGTCTGATATCAAGGATCGCTACCCCGACATGCCGGATCATGTCGCCCGAGGCTTGGGTGATACCTATGAGACCAGCTTCCGTTTGAACAACGAGCAGGAGTTGCGTGAAGCGGAGCTCGAAGCCGCTGACATCGCTACGGTGCGAGAGCAGGCGCTTGAAGCGAACAGGTTGGACAACGGAATCGCGCAGGCAGAAGCCGATGGTATGTCCGTCGCAGAGCGTCGGGAGCTAGTGTCGGAGATAGAGACGAATGTTCGAGAGGGTTGGAGTGAGGATGACCGTGCTTATACCAATGATCGGTTTGAGCAACTTGTGATCGAGCGCGACCGGCTTGAAGCCAAAGGAGGAAGTGTTCAACGTCGCGTGGCCCTTGCGAACGAGTTTTCTGCATTATCCGCCGCCCGACAGAGCGGCCAGCTTACTGCCGATGAGGCGCAGCGCGCGGATGTGTTGTTGCGTGACACAGCGGATCGCTATGGCATCCAGATGCGTGACGGGTTGGTGCGTGAGGACACCCGTGAATTCCAAGACTGGCAAACAAACGACCCAGAGGGCGAGCGTGCAATGGTAGATCGGTTTGAGGCCGAGCGCTTGGAGCGGTTCGATGCAGACCTTGCCCGTGTTCGGGGTGGTGTCACGGCGGAGCGTGATCTACGCGCAATGGAGATAGATCAGACCAGCCTTGACCGGATGAGTTCGCGGGTCCGCGACGAAATCATGTCTGAGAACGCCGACACGCAGAGTTTCGATCAACGGTATGAGCGGGCCGAAGCTATGGCTGCGAGCGGAGCCATCGAGCAAACCTCCCGCGCCCGCATTCTGCAAGAGCGTGAGGAATACCTCAGTCAAAGACCGGAGCTAGCAGCGGAACGAGTTCTTCCATATTCCGACGTTCCCTTTGGCGCGAAGATCGAGGACCGCGAGCGTGTCGATCAGATCAGCCGCGAAGTGGACAGGGTTATGGCTGATCGTGACAACCGTGGCGACGTTTCAAGAGCCGTCGCCGATGACTTTCGCGCACGCTACGCCGACATGCCGGACCATTTGGCCCGTGGCCTTGGTCGGACGTATGAAATCGCGAACGAGGCGAGGGATAGGGAGGCTATCCGTGACGTTGCGGGGACACGCATTGAGAATGAGGAAATTTGGCGCGTTGTCGAGCATGAGAGGTCCGATGATGTGTCGCCGTCGCTGGCAACAGACGAACAGGGTCTCAGCTATCGTGAGCAGATCGAGCAAGAGCTTGATGACAAGCAGATCGAGCGCCTGCGTGACGGCGACAGCGACGCCTTAGAGAACGTGTCCGACGACCGGCTAGACAGGCTCTACGCGGCGAAAGCCTATCTTCAATCAGACTCTGCAACGGCGAATTCGGAAGCCTATCGAGAGGTCGTACAGGAGATTGCAGAAGAGCAATACGAATTGCAGAAAGACCGGTTGGTCGACTCTGAGCGCGAAGGAGGGCCAGTCCATGGGTAAGGGCCGCATCGTATTTGGAGTGTTTCTATTGACGCTGTTGGCTATCGCCATTGGCTATGTTGTTTCGTCTGCTGTCCTGACCTTCAAGGATTTGGGCTTTCAGGCGGATATCGACTTTTTCTATCTGGCTGAAAACTACTTTTACCTGCGCGACTATCGGCCTGATGACTTCCGCCTAGTGAATCTTATCATGGTAGGTTTCGGCATCGCTGGCCTGTTGATGAGCATTGCAGTGTCTGGATCGGCGTTGACGAAATTCGGCCTTACGCATTGGCAAAAAACCGGCGAGCTTTCGAAGAGCGGTTTTTTCGGCAAGCCGGGTACAGGGTTTATCCTGGGAAAGATGTCGAAGCCAAAGCGCAACGGTAAGTACCTTGTCGCGAAGAAGTTCCCACACGCTCTGATCGTCGCACCCACAGGCCGAGGTAAGACTACGGGTTTCGTGATCCCGAACCTTTTAACATGGGAAGGTTCAGCCGTTGTGCTGGACGTGAAGGGCGAGAATTTCGAGGCGACGGCCCGGCACAGGCGCAAGCAGGGGGATAAGATCTTCCGCTTTGCGCCAACCGACTTCGAGGACCGCAGAACGCATCGTTACAATCCGTTGTTGCGGATTTCCGAGCTGAAGGACCCGGCACAGCAACAGATGGAGTTGCAGCTACTCGCTTCGCTCTTCCTACAGAACGAGAACGAGCGCGTTCAGGGCCTCTTGAAAGGTGGTATCGACTTGTTCGTTGCAGCCGGTCTTTTGGCATTCCAGCGCAAGAAGCCGACACTTGGCGAAATCTACCGCATCGCTGCATCGGGTGGGAATAAGCAGAAGGAATACATGGCGCGAGGCGTTGAGGTCCAGAATGAGGCTGCAAAGCTAATTTTCACGCGGTTGGCGTCAACCAACAACGACACCCTGACATCTTATGTGTCCCTCTTAATGACTTCGGGCTTGGACCAATGGCAAAACCCGGCCATCGACGCGGCGACACAAGCGTCTGACTTCGATTTTCGGAACATCCGAAAAGAGCCGTTCAGTGTCTATCTGATCGTGCAGCCGCTCATGGTTGAACCAATGGCACCACTGATCCGGTTGTTCTTTTCCGACCTTCTGGCGTCGATGCAGGACAAAGAGCCAGGTCCTGATGAACCGTGGCCCGTCATGATTATGCTCGATGAGTTTAACAAGCTTGGAAAAATGCCCATCGTTTCCAAGAGCATTGAGACGCTGCGTTCGTATCGCGGGCATCTTGCAATCGTCACCCAGACAATCCCGGCGCTTGATGAAATCTATGGTGAGAACACCCGACGCGCCTTGCAGGGGAACGCCGGAGTGAAGCTCTACCTTACACCATCGGATGAAAAGACCGTCGAGGAATTGAGCAAGGCCGTTGGTAAGACGACCAAGAAGGTGGTCACGCGGTCGCGTGCAATCGGCAAGAACCCGTTTGAAGGTCGCAGCCAATCGGTGAGGACGGAGGAAGTTTCATTGCTTCCGGAGGACGAAGCCAGGCGTTTGCCGCTTGAAGATATCGTCATGGTGATCGACGCGCAAATGCCTATTCGTGCAAAACGTATCGAGTATTTCAACGATCCGTATTTCAAGCGCATCCATGGGGAGCAAGCGGGGGATCTACCTTTCCCAGAAAAAGAGGTGGCGACTTCGCTGTCTGCCTCGGACGAAAACGAAGCAATCAAAAAACCGGAAGTTGGTGCAGCAGTTGAAGCGTCCGAACCAGTTGCCGAACCTGCTGCGATGCAACCATCACCGTCGCCAGCTGCAATGCCGGCGCGACCGAAAAAGCAAGGTAAGTTGCCTATCGAGCCAGTTGACCGGGCTGTCGTAAAACGTGAATCTATTCAAAGGGCGGCAATGGAAGATACGCAACGCCCCACAATCGTCACGCCGAAGCGCAAACGGGCAAAAGCAGTTGTTTCGGTTGATGCGGAGCAGCAACGGCAGATCGAAATGGACCTCGCCACGCAAGTGGAGCTTAGCCTAGAGACGCCAACGGAAGCTGATGTTGTCGAGCTAAACGGTATGATGGAGGGCTTGGAACAGTTGAAGAAGAGTATGCCAGAGGTGGCCGAGAAAGACGGCGAGCTTGATCCCGTCCCGCCATTTGCTGCTGAGCAGGAGCGCCAATTTGCAGAGGACCTTGCCAACGGTCCCGCACTTGTCCGGCGCGGCGAAGACGGAGAGTTGGAACGCGCAACTGGGGAGGGCACAGAGAAATTGGGCTATCGCGATGAGGGCTCGGCCGTCAAAGCATGAATGACCTGCGCCCGTCGCTTTTTGTTGGCGCTGGCCCAAACGGGTCCGGCAAAAGTAGTCTCGCGTCTTATGACGGAAGACGATCTACATGAGCTGTGCGAGTTCAACGACACCCGTAATGTTGATTCCGATGGGGAAGGGGGCGCGCGCGAATAAGCGCAGCCATTTCAATGCAGCGTGTGAGGCGGGTGATCGACCAGGATCACGCGGAATCCTTCAGGCGAAGATGGCGACTCAACCAAGACAAAGATTTCGTGCGTTCCCTCTCTTTCATAGAGGCAGCGAAATTTTCCATAGTTGTCTCCTTCGTCAAGGATCTGATCATAGCGGAATGTGAAGCTGATGCCATCTTGTTCCCACTGAGCTAAGCCGGACCGAGTGACGAGGGCTAAGGGCTTCCCATCAAGCAGAATAAGGTTTTTATCAACGACGATTTGGTGCATGGGGTGCAGCTCCATATGGAAAAACGGCCCGCGATGCGGGCCGTCATACGATGATTTTAAGGCTATCGACCGATGCGCTTGTTGCGATCCATCTGGGCCTCATAGTTCGGCGCTTGGCCCGCATTCGGGTTGGTTTGGGGCTGATTGTTCGCCGGTGCTGGTTGAGGTTGGGCATTTGGCCGTCTCATTGGCATATCGCCAATACCCATCATCGAGCGAGCCCGTAGTGCTGCATATTCAGCACCTGTAGCGTTGCCCATCAAGTAACGGTTCTGCGCCTGTTGAGAACCGGCAAATGCCCGACCAAAGGCATAGCTTCCACCCAAGCCACCGGTGATGGCAGGCATCATTATGTTTCCTGAAATGGCACGAACGATGAACGGCGTGGCTAAGATGAAACCCTTGGCCATCAACACCATCATAATGAATGGCAAGAGCGCACCAATGTTTGGAGCAGCTGTCGGATCGCCAAGTTCGCCAAGAAGCGATGCCGAGATACCCGTGATCGTCGAAAATACGCCTGCAATGACAATCGGATACATCGCAAATGAAACAACTGCGGTTAGCCAGCGTGCGAAGTAGTCTTTTGTGACATCGAACAAGGTCAGGAAGATCATGATTGGAGCGAGACCAAGAAGAAGAGCGATCATGAGGCGTGAGGCAACCATGATGAACGCTGCCAATGCACCCAACAGTGAGAGTAGGAACACGCCAAGATTGGACAGGATAGCCCCCGCCATCCAGTTCAACTCTTCACCTGCCGCGTTCAAGTAAGCGCCGAAATCAGCAATCATAGCGTCAAACTGTTCAGCATAGGTCCCAGAGGGGCCAGGTGCGCCGCCACCAACGGCGGCGATCAACGAAGCAGCGATACTGTCGATCCCATTGAGAATGGCCGAGGATAGAGCGTTAAACTGTGTCCAGTTTTGAGCGAATATCCCTATGAGGATGATCTTTACACCGAGCCAGAATGCTGAGCGTCCGTCCATTGAACGATACTGGAAGACCATGTTGATGGCGACGAAAACGAGCACAAGAGTTGCACCCAACGTTGTGATCGTTCCGACCGTTGCCGCTACGGCGCCAAATTGCGTTTCCGCCGCGTCATCCAAAAACCCCTGTGCTTCGTCTACGATGTATGAAACGACGCTCATGTTTTCCTCCTAAATTACCAGTTGCCTTCGGCTTCACACAGCGCCCTGACTGAGCTGCGAACAGCCGTGCCCTGATCTTGAAAATCACGCCGGGTTTCCATCAGCTCAAACTGTTCGAGATGTAGGTAATTGTCGTTGAAACGCTGAACGGCGTTGTCCCAAGAAGGATAGAGAGTTTCGCAGCCGCAGTCCCCTGCTTCAGTCACACGCTCATATCCCTCCAGCCTGTAGATTGACTGGATCAAGAGCCGCTTGTGACTTTCCCGCGCTTCAAGGTTTTGCATCCAATCAGGCTCAGGTGGGCGTTCTTGGCAAAACTCATATTCACGGTCCAAAGTAGGAACCAATCCCTGCGATGAGACAGTTGTCGGAGCGAGAAGCATCGAAAATAAGACGAGTAGTTTGGGGAATTTCATGCGGTTTTCTCCAGCGATTTCTGGTATTCTTCCTCTGAAATTTCATATTGCAGCAGGACGGTATAGTAAGGTTGCAAGCCCTGCATGTGGGTCATTGAAACGATTTCCCAACCCTTCAGGGTGTAGGAAGCAATTTCGTCTTCCATGTTCTGATAGCTGAATTTTTTTCCAGCGGTGAACGTCAGGATTTTCGGGGAGTGTCGTTTCATGTGTCGGCCTCCTTTCCTAATTCTGTGCCGGGCAAGTAGAATTCCGTGATTCCACGCTCGCCGTCCTCACGGCCCGCCTGGATGATCACGTCGATAGAGCTTTCAATGTAGTCTATCATATCTCGATAAGGTATTGGCACTTCTGTCTTTAATGCCGCGATGGCTAAGCGCTGGACCGCCAGTTGCGGCGTTTCAGCGTGCAGTGTTGTCATCGAGCCGCCGTGGCCGGTGTTGATGGCTTCAAGGAAGGTCATGGCCTCTTTCCCACGCACCTCTCCCAGGATGATGCGGTCAGGCCGCATTCGCAGGGTCGCGGTCAACAGGATGTCTGCCGTTTGGTGGGCGGCATCCCGGTTCGAAATCAGCGTGACAGCATTCGGCTGTGTTGGGAGCAGTTCCGACGCCTCTTCAATGGTGAGGATCCTTTCTTTGTCGCTGACATAGGAAAGGATCTTGCGAGCGGCGACGGTCTTGCCGGTTGACGTCCCGCCGGAGACGATCATGTTGAGCTTGTTTTCCACGCAGTGTCGGATGGACGCGTCAATATCGCCACTGGCGACGACCTCACGGAGTTGGCGGTTTTTTTCCTGCCTTAGTTCTTCAAGCTTGCGTTCTTTCCCATACAGAAAGCCCAACTCGATCGAATCGAGCGGAAGGCTTGAGAAGAAGCGCAGGCTGATCGACATGCCCCGGTTCACAGCAGGCGGAGTGATGACCTGCGCCCGGATCGGCCGGTTTCGATACATGATTGAGACCGACACGATGGGCCTGTCCTTTGACAGAGGTGTGGAGGCGTCAGATGCGATCTGATTGCCTAGGTCCTTAATCTGATCCTCAGTTAGAGTTTGGTTTACGCGCGACATGAAATGGTCGCCCTGAAACTCACCCCAGCATGTGCCATCCGGGTTGATGCAAATTTCAATGACATCATCCCGTTTGGCGTCTTCTAGGCCGTCGATAGAGTTTTGGAGGTAGCTGAGGGACATAGGTTCAGAAAATCTCCAAATCCCGATCCACCATGACGGTGATCCGCGCACCCTGATCCACATAGATAACCGGCCCGATCGACAGGTATTCCCCAATCACGCTGCCGGTGGCATCGGCCAGATCATCACCGATATCTTCAAGGACATCCTCTGCAATCTCATCGTCTGTTTCATTGGCGGCAACAGTTGGCGCAGCCGAAATTAGCGAAATGAGAGCAGCCGAACCGAAGCGCTCTGCAAAGCGAGTGTCGACGAAGCCAGTGGTTCCAGATCGGCCAAGTTCGTCAGCACCAAAAGAGCTGATTTGAACTGTCTGGTTGGTCGGCAAGATGATCCGGTCCCATGCGACTGTGATGCGACTTTGGGCGATTTCCACACCTGAGCGGTATCGACCAATGAGCCGAGACCCGGCTGGTATCAGCAGCCGTGAGCCATCATAGCTATAGACGTTCTCGGATGTGATTGCGCGGACCTGTCCCGCCAGTTCGCTTGAGATTGCGGTTTCAAGCGCCGCCTGGATGACGGTGCCTTGAATGACCGTATTCGCAGGGTTCGCGATCACTTCGGATTGCGTTACGGTAGACGGCAATGCGCCATCCAATACGAAGTCGGTGACATCACCAAATGTGCGTTCAGCCAGCTCAGCGCCATCTCCACCTAGCCCACCAGACGAACCACCAAAAGCGATGGTAGGCGACTGAATACGACGCTCTTGGAACGCGCGCTCTTCTTCGGCCCGCTGTTGTAATTCAGCGAGGCGTCGGGCTTCCTCTTCGCGGCGCAATCGCTCTTCTTCCTGCAGACGCAATTCTTCATCAGACGGACCCGCCGGGGCAGGGGAGGGCGTTTGAGCTTCCAGACGCGCAAGATCGAGGTCCATGCGAAGTTCCTGAAGCTCACGGTCGCGCGCCGCCAATTCGTCGGCAAATTTCTGTTGTGCTGCCTCAGAGGCCCTTTGTAATTCGGCAAGCTGCGCTGTCATTGCATTCATTGCCTCAGCCGCCGCCGTATCCTCTTCTACGGCCGGGGCAGGCGCGTTCTGGATGGCTTCGATCTGCGCTTGGAGCGCCGCGATTTGTTCAAGCAACTCGGCGTTCGGTTCTACAGATGCCGGGACTTCGACCACCTCCGGTTCGGGCGTGGCCGGTGGAATAAACGGCTCGATTGTTCCAAACCCATCACCCTCCGGCTGGAATTCGTCCGGAGTTGCTGTCGGGAGAACGATTTCCTCTTCGGGCTGGTTGAGAAGGTAGAAAACAAAGCCCACCAGACCAATGAGTGCGACAATAAGCAGGGCCATGAGCGGCGAGCGACGTGAGGCCAGTACAGGGCTTCCGTCGTTGCCAGCTTCGAGGCGGGCCAGTCTTTCACTGACATCTGCTTGATTTGGATCATCGGTCATGACGTGCCCCCTGTGGTCAGAGTGTTTTCTTGGATGCAGACCACGGTTTCACCAAGGCGCAGCACCCATTGGGCGTTGATGCCGGAAACACGGATCACGCTCGGTTCGGTTTGCTGGGTGTTGACGGTCCGCTCACGCCCATTCGAATATCGGAAGATTGCTGGGATCGGCGCATTTCGCGCGAACTGGAAATATGTGAATGTCCCGTCGTCCCACACGCGCGTAGGTGTGATTTCTCCGCGTGAGCTGGCCCCGTAGTTGTAGTTTGGCGCTTGGGATGCAACCGCGTTTTCCGGGCGTCTGTTGTCTTCAGGGTAACGGAACTGCACCACATAAAAGGTGGGGGATGAGACTTCCTGCACGTTGAAATAATAGCTACGCCGATTTGTGTAGACCGTGACGTTGGTATGAACACCACGCGCCAGAGGTTTAATGGCAAAGGCTTGGCCTCCAGGCACACCATCAAGCTCAAACCCTTCCGTGTCACCGGCAAGGATCGAGCGGATGGTTTCGCCTTCGCCAAATTCAACAGTCGTCACATGGGTTAGTGACACGTGCAGGCGATAGACCTGTTGATCGACATAAGTGGCAATACGGACACGGCTATCATTCGGGCCGCGTCGAGGGGTATTCTCTGCAAATGCCGTGGATGCTGTGAAAACCAGACATAGCAATGCAAGTCCAAATTGATGCATCTCAATTCTCCAATCTGTCTGAACGGATCGAATATTCGATCACGGTGAAGCCAAAAGGGTTCGTCCACACCTGATCAATTGTGCGCGCTTCTTCGGGCCGAAACTCGAAGAGCATGGTCGCTGTGAACAGGCCACCTTGGACGCCTTGAATGGAGGTAAGCCGCTTGCGTAACCGGACGGTCGCGCGGTTCTCACCGATCAGGTTCACACTCAGGATTTCAACATCCAGATTGGAATTGCTGCCATAGACAGTTGGAGGATATTGCGGATTTGCGCTGTTCCATTGGGCTCGTACGGATGATTCCGCCCGTTCGTCGGACCGTTGCAAAACGCTATTGATGCGTACATCGTTGTCTAGCTGATTGTAGACCTCTCGATCCGTTACGTAGCGATAGATTTCCGCCTCGATCACAGCCTGATTGCCAGTGATCGCACTTGCGCCAACAGAGACTTCGGGCAACGCGAAACCCGTCTCGGGATCGTAGGGCACGACCACCGGTGCCGGGTCTACATCGAGGATGGCAACCGCCACGGCGCCTAGACAACCAAGCACGCCAAATGCCAGACCGGTTAAACCGAGTTTCTGCCACAACCGTTCGCGGCGCAGCGCACCATAAACCAGTTCTTCCTCAATGATTTCTTTTTCGTTGTCCAAAATCTCTACCCCTAAGTTGTTAATCGCCGAGGTCAGGAATGGTGAACTCCATAAAGTTCTGTTCTTCGGCGATGGTGGCTGCGTCGATGACACCGCCTGTGCCGTCACCTACGGTTTGCACGGCTTCGAGCTGCCACATTGCAACCAATGCAATGGCCAGTTCAGCTGTCACGCGGGTGTTCAGATCGACGCTTTCTTTCAGCTCGTCCATGTCATCAATCAGGCCGACGAGTCGGTCCACGCGCTCAAGAGACTGGCCCGCGTCGTCATAGCTGTTTTGAGCAGCGGCCGAGACGAGGGCACCAGTGGTGGCTTGTGTCGCGATGCGTTCAGCCCCGGCGTTGCCGCTAGATGCCATTTCGCTGAGCGTGTCTTCATCAAAGCCCAGGTCCGCGAGAACGCGGTCCATCTGGGTTTCAATTTCGCTTGCGCCGGAGCCGCTGAGACCAGAGAAGTCGCCGGTGCGGATCGCTGCGATGGTGGATTGGATATCGCCAAACTCCTGGTCGAGGATCCCGTTGAGTTCGTCTTCCATTTCTGTGGCGATGACCTCAGGCAATTCAGCAAGCCGGGTGAGGGCTGCATAGGTTTCCTGAAGCTGCGCTAGTTGATCGGTCAACGTGGTGAGCTGTTCACGAAGCTGCAAGAGCTGTTCGTTTTGCAAAAGCTCATCTTCGATCATCTGGCGCAGCTGTTGGATGTTCTGGGCAATGTTCTGCGTGTCCACCACGGGAACACCCTGCGCGAGGGCAGGTGATGTAATAATGGTGACGGGTGCGGCGACGCCGAGCGGCAGAAGCAGTGCGAATGCGGAAGTCCGAAGGGTCTTGCGGACGTAGGTGGTGAGAAGCGTTGAAGTGCGCATTAATCTAAGTCCTCTATGGTGAAGTTCAGGAATTCTTGTTCTTGCATCCGAGCAGCCGCGAGACGCAGTTGCTCAGCGCTTAGGGGTTGGGTCCGTGCGGCTTGCAGTCTTGTTCGCGCTGCAATGAGACGAACGAGTTCGGCGCGGGCGTATGTGTTTAACGCCATGGCCTCTTGCACATCGGTGGTAGAGCCAATGCGGTTGACGATATCGCGAATACGGAGTGCCGCCTGTCGGATCGCAGTCGGTGAGTTGCTGCCGTAGAAAGCGGCACCGGCACCCATCATCGACAGGTTTGAGTTTGCCAGCAGGGCAGGGTCGATTGTGCCAAGCGCTTCAATCCCGCCGATCCGCGCCAGATATTCATTGTATTTCTGCGGAATGACGGTGACGTAGTGCTGCGTCTCGCGGAAAGGTGGGACACCGCTGTATTCGATTACGCGGCCTGGTCCCGCGTTGTAGGCCGCAAGCGCAAAGATGATGTTTCCATCGAAGCGATTGAGCTGTTGGGCGAGATAACGGGCTCCGCCCTCAACTTGCAGGTAAGGGCTGGTGCGATACTCGGGAAAGATGCCCAAATCGCCCGCTGTACCGGGCATGATTTGGGTGAGGCCGTAAGCCCCGACAGGGCTTTCGGCGCGAATGACAAACCGGCTTTCCTGCCAGATCAAAGCTTGGATCAGCGCCCGCCACTGTACGACCGAAAGGCCCGCCGCTGAGATGCCAGGATTGCCATGGGTTTCCTGCGCTACCCGGATGATGAGCTGTTCGATGTTTTCAGCAGCGTCGCCGAACATCTGGTCGCCAGCCGGGTTGGGGTCGATGTCAGCGGTCCCGTAGACAGCCTCTACAGAGCGGTCGGCGTTCCCGCTGCCCCCTTCGAGGTCTGAGACCATTCCCGAAATTGCGACGCCGCCAGCTTCAAAACTGGTCTGCGCGTCCAGTATCGCATCCAGAACCCGAAGCTGTTCTTGCTCAATAGCTGTGATCTGCTCTTCGACGGTTTGGGTTTCCCCCTGCACCGCCAGATCAGCCTCGCGATCCGCTGTTTCGATGATGTCGCGCGCTGTTAGCCCAGAGTCTACAACCGGCACGCCCTGGGCGAGCGCGCTGGAAGAAACCCCGATCAGCAAAAACGCAGCGACGGTGAGCTTATTCATTGGCTACCTCCTCCAAATTGGGGGCAACCAGCGCCTCGAAATTGCAGTCCATAGGCGCAGGGCCGCGTGACACGAAGCTGAAGCAATTTGCCTGTGGCTCTTGATAGTCCGCGCAACCAGCAATCACACTCAGCAGAATGAAACAGGTTAGTTTTCGCATTATTTGAGCCTCCAAAAGTCTGGCCGATCCCGGTAATCGGGGCCGACGAGTTTTTCACCTGCCTCCATCCCGCCAAGGATGGTCAGGTTGTCGCCAAGAGCGCTTAGGTCTGCGTCCACGACGACCGAACCTTGGTCATCTCGAATGAGAGCCAAGCGTGAATTCGTGCCGGTGCTAAGAAGCGTATCCAGCTCTTTCTGGTAAAGATTGAGCATCTGATAGTCGGACGCATTGGCGCGGATGTTCGGAAGAAGAACCTGCGTCGGCACGGCTTCTACGATGGTCTTACCCGTGCGCGTCCGCTCAAGCTGGCTGGCGTATTGCGTCATCATCACAGCTACGGTGTTCTGTTTCCTTGCTGTCACGAGCCATTGCGAAAGCCGCTCTGCAAAATACTCGTTGTCGAGCGCCTTCCACGCCTCATCAATGATGATGATAGTGGGACGGCGGTCTTCGATTTTCCGCTCGATCCGGCGGAACAGGTAGCTAAGAACCGCCATCCGTTCCTTGTCGCTTTCACTGTCGAGTATCCCGGTGAGGTCGAACCCTACCAAGTTGCCATCGAGCGAAAACGTGTCTTCGAGGCTATGGCCGAAAATCCAGCCGAACCGACCTTTCTCCGCCCATTCAAGGACGCGCTGGTTCAGGTCGCCGTCATCGTCCATCGACATGAAGAGAGAGGCGAAGTTCTGCCAATCCCGCAAGCCTGGGTCGGTCGCCTGCGCATTCTGACGGACGCATTCCATGATGCGGTTAGTCTGAGCTGGCGTCAGCGGCTTGTCTTCGCGGTATAGCAGGGAGCCGAACCAGTCTGATAGCCAAGCGACTCCGCGTTTGTCCACTTCGGTCCAGAGCGGATTAAGACCCGTGGGCATACCGCCCTGGATCGTCGTGTAGCGGCCCCCATTGGCCCGCACGGCCATTTCCATGCCCTGCCGGTAGTCGAAGACGAACACGCGCGCACCGGCTCGCACGGCTTGTGTCATGAGGAAGGCCGAGAAGACCGACTTACCCGAGCCAGGACGGCCCATGATCAGCGTGTGACCACTGGTAGGTTCTTTTTCAGGCGAACCAGCCTCGTGGTAGGAAAAGCGATAGGCGCTCTTTTCCGGCGTCGGGAAGATCGAGATAACTTTGCCCCACGGCACTTCGGTGCCAGCCTTGCCAAGCTGGGTCCGGTGGAAAGCAGCGAAGTCGGCAAAGTTGCGGTTGGTGACGGTGCTGGCACGCAGCCGCTTAGGCTGGTTGCCGGGGTGCTGACTGAAATAGTGGGTGTTCGCGCCAAAGCTGTCACTCACCATCGTCACGCCTTCGGACGCAGCGGCGTTGACGATTTCAGCGCCTAGGCTTTCCAGTTCTTCGCGGGTCTCAGCAAAAACCGTCACGACCATGTGGTGATCGCCCATGCTGGCTCGCTTGGCTTCCAGATCATCGGCAAGTAGCAGAAGATTTTCCCGCAGCGAGACCGCGGCATCATCGGCGGCTTGCATCTGCTTCACCTGCCGCTTAATCCGCGAAATGGTCATGTTGGTGTTCACCGGTGTGAACGAGTGTGTGACGATCATATCGACGGGCAAGTTGAGCTGGTCGAACATCACGCAGTTCGTTTGTTCAGAGTAGTCCTTGATGCTGTAGCTTTTGCCAAAGCGACGGCCAGCAACGCCCTCGCTAAGTTCAAAATGATCGCCGAAAAAAGTGGCGCGGGTGTTGGAGGCAGAGGATGCCAGAAATCCAAATTTCGATGTGTGGTAGAGCGGAAGTTCCTGCCCGGTGTTCAGAGCACCAAGAAACCCGACCAGTTCGCCTTTTTCGGCGGACAGAACAGACGGTTTCAAATGCCCGAGGCCGGACAGGAATATGCCGACCGCTTCATTCAGGCGGCGCATCCGTTTGTCAGTTTCCTCACGCAAGCGCTCTGGGGACGGTCGCCGCATAAACGTCATGAAGCTCTTGGAGGGGGGGCGATGTATGACGGTAAGCGTGAGCGTCTTGTCACGCAGCCCGCCATTTGCCAGCTTGTTGCGCCAATTCTGATCGACCATCGCGGCGAAACTGTCGCCTTCGATGGGTTCGATATCAGCGCTGATCCCTTTCGATACCTTGTGGACGTAGTAACTGAATTCTTCCCCCAATTGTGCAACAATCCGGGCGAAGCTCGCCCGAATGCCGTCAAGATAATCGTCATCGGTTGTGTAGCTATTGATCCCCGTGATGCGGATGCACTGAAACAACTCGTTAACCCGCGTGCGCGCGGTGCGATCATCAACGAGGCTCACATACGGAAGCATGTGCGCTAGTTGCTTTTCGTGCTGAAACCACTTTGGCATCAGCGTGCGTTCATCCAGCTCATCACGGGGCATAGCTATCTCCACCATGGATTTTCCTGTTTCTGGTGGGCGGCGTTTCTTGAAGACTGGTCATCGCAACGTCGATGAATCGAGGGTCCCAATCTGCCGCCTTCCAAAGGAGCGGATACAGAACCACCGCTATGCCAAGCACGAGGAAGCTCTGTATCCAGACGAAAAGCAGCACGGTCCCGAACAGCCAAACCACGGCATACATGATCGGCAAACCGAATAACTTCGGAGGGCGCACGAGGCCAAGGAACAAAGGTGATCTTTCAGCCACGGCGCACTCTCCTAAGCGAAGACTGCTGCAACGATCGTCGGCGCAGCGGCGACACCTGCAATGCCCACCAGAACCCAGAGGGCTTGGCGCAGGTCGATGATGTTGAAGAACCAGCTCAGGAAAACGCCAATGACCGCCAGCGTGGCGATCACGACACCAAGAGGGCCGGTCAAGGCATCAACGATGCCCTGCAAGAGGTTTTGGATAGGGGACAAGTCAATAGATTGTGCCATCGCCGGTTCGGCCATGACGACGAAGACCGTGAGAACGGTCATCAGTAGTGGTAGCGGCCTCATGAGTTTTCTCCTTCTAGCCTGTTGAACACGGCCAGCACGCGCTGAACGTGGTTTTGCGTTTCACGGTAAGGCGGAATGCCCCCGTATTGCCTGACGGCATCGGGACCGGCGTTGTAGGCAGCCAGAGCGATCCGCGCGTCACCAAAGGTCTCAAGCTGTGCGACTAGGTATCGCGCGGAGCCGTCAAGATTTGCCCGCCAGTCAAAGGGATCGACGCCAAGGTCTTCGGCGGTTCCCGGCATGAGCTGACCAAGGCCAATCGCGCCGACATGCGAACGGGCGTTCACGTTGTAGGCGCTTTCGATTTCGATGTTTGAGCGGAACAGCAACCGCCATTCCGTCACAGTGAGACCAGCCGCACGCAAGCCTCGATGGCTTCCATACCGCAAGGCGGTGTCATCAATCGCAGCAAGGATTTCCGGGCGGGGGACGGCGACGCGAGGGGCAACGGCAGCAACCCGGAACGATCCGTCTTCTGTCGCATTTGCGTCCGCACCATCCGCAGCGGCGTCGCCGTCGCCAAAGATGCTCAAGGGCGCGTTTGCGTCACCTTGCCCAACACCGTCATTGTAATTTCGTGCGAAGCGGTCTTGAGGTTGCGATGGCGCCAGAGAGCCATCGGATTCCATCGTAAAGACCATTTGAGCTGATGCTACGTGAGGCGCAATCAGCAGTAAGAAGGCGCTAGCTGTTGCTGTCGCCGTCTTCTTCTTGAGATAGCGTAAAGGTCCAGCGCTGACCTTCCAATACGGGGAATGCGATAACAGTGAAGCCGAGGTCGATGAGGAACGAGACAAGCCCCGTGACGGTCTTGAACTTCCTGACTTTAATGTAGTCGCCACCGCGACGGGCGCGCGCTGTGACAAGCTGTTTCTCAACACCGTCATCATTGACGGCCCTGAGAATCCAGACGCCATGCCATACCGAATTCTTTCGGGACGCATCTTCCTTGCAGACGACTTCGACGTGATATCCGGACTCAATGAGGTCCCGGAAACCGGCTTCTGTAACCACATTAGGCGCTTCTTTTTCTAGGTCCATGTCCACGGTTGCGCTCTTTCTGTCTTTGGGCGCACCGAGGCTATTGCTTCGATGAGCCATAGTTACAATAATACGGTTATGTGCGCAAGATACTGTTTTGTACCCTGAATGTGCTTTAACCCGCGCACAGTATTACGCACGCAGATGCAGATTCCTCAAGTATTCAAGGAACATGAAGATGATCAAAAGTGTATGCCGCGACTCCCTCGCTCCCGTATTTTTGTTGGTTTTGCTTGCCGGGCAGGCACACGGTCAAACCTGCTACTCGCCGGAGAGACCATTTGTGCCAACCGATCCGCAAGATGTTCAGGAGTATCGAGATTTGATTGGCCGGGACTTCGAGACCTACATTTCGGACATTCAAAGTTACTTCAGATGTCTTGAAGAAGAACGGGCGCGAGCGTTCGAAGAAGCCCGCGAAGTGAGCCAAGAGTATGGCCGGTTCTTGGAAATCACCAGCGAATGAAAGGGGCGTCCGACGCACTACTCACCTATGCGCATAATCAGGGTTATGTTAAATATGTCAGCGTTACTGACCTTGTTTTCCTAACGATTCCAGTTTCGCACGTAATTCAATCGTATACGACATCTTCACGCGCGTCTGATTTCCATCTCGGCACCAACGATCCGGTGTTCCACTCATAAAGCCAACCCACCAGCTCACCAGTCTCTCGATCAAAGATGCGTTTGACAGCCCGTGCATGAACCCGCTTGGGTTCTGCACCGGGCAAATGAGAGCTGTCGGCACGGATTTTGGATGAGCGACGCAGAACAATCGGGCCAGTCGATATCATTCTTGTTTGGGCAATTCTCGCCATAGTCGGTCCCCCAGAATTCCAGGTCCTTACGCGGGTAAGAGTCCATGCTCGCCGAAGCGTCATTGGCAGCACCCCGCTTCCCGTCCCAGTTGTGGTTACCAAAGCTGCGATTGCACGATAAGATACGCAAAGGGGCGCAAAGGAGCGCAAAATTCGCGTATAAGATATTGATTAAAAACGGTAGATTTTTTATTGCGGCGCAGAAAAGCTCAGAAAACTTCAAAGTGCTGTTCGCCCGCCTAGCTGCAGAAGGGGCAGGCCGTCCAGTAGATCGGCAGGGCTTCGCTGATGGCCCTTGGACGCCCGAAACTCTTACGGAAGCAGTGTCCTCCTTAGAAGGCAACGAGAATGGCATCGAGCTTCGCGCGGTGCAGACTTGGTTTCAAGATAACGACAACGGGATCAGCAACGATAATATTCGCTGGCTCGCCCGGATCTTCGGATGCTGCGACCCGGAAGAAGCAAGCAAATGGCAAGCTGAGCTGAAGGCATCTAAGGATCGCCTGACAAACCAACGGCGTGAGAAAAAACGTCAGGTCTGCAGTTCGGTGAGTCCAGAAGCCGAACCATTGCGTTTTGCGATGCCACAGATATCTGAGCCACTAAATTATATTGTCAGCACAAGCGCCGCAATCACAACTGAAGACGGCGAACGCAGAGCAAAAACCCTGGCGGAAAAGTGCGAATGGATGCTCAGCGGTTCAGGATCAATGAACGTGTTGATAGCATATTGGCTAGTTGTCTGTGGATTGGGTTTGCTGAATTATGTTCTGGGTACTCTGAGCGTCACATACAGCCCATTCAATGGACTGGATAAGCAAGTCGGTTTCATCTGGGCGCCAACACTAACCGTTTTACCTCTGATCGCTTTGCCAGCATTCATTTTTTACGTAAGTGACTTAAACACCTACTGGAAGGGTGTCGGTCGAACCAAATGCACGGCTCATGACGTGATTTCAGTCAGAATCGGGAGCAACGAAGCGTGGTATGCGAAGGTCAACGACTATTCGTTCTCTTTCTGGGGGATTGCGTTGTTCTGCTTCCTGTTCGTCTTTGGATTCCAGTGGGCCGGCATCTATGTGCCTGCCTATCTATCTGGTGACACCAATGGCGTTCAGATTGATAGATACTTGGTCACATTGGTGCGTCCCGAGGTCATTTCTGTGGCAGAGGCAATGGCTTTGTCATTCATTGGCTATCTCTACACGGCGTCCTATATCGCGATCTTCATGTTTGGATTGCTGTTCCTGGTCATCATCGTCCTCGACTATCATGACCTCTGTACGACCGCTGACCTTGAAGGAAGCACCGCGGATACAAACCAAATCCGGAAAGAAGGCCAGAAGATCGTATGGGGCGGGTTTCGCATAGCGGTCTTTGCGCTCTGGCTGGCATCGCTGGTCAAGCTACAGATCACTTATCTATCTTCTGACAGTCCAAACTTCGTAACTTGGCTGAGCACCGATGCGCTGAGCGTTTTTGGTGCGAACAGCATTCGCAACGGTTGGTTGGAGAATACTTCAATAAGCCACTTCACAACCTTCATGATGATGGTCGTCACCGTCACTATTTTCATGGTGTGCGCGCTGAAAATACAGACAGTCTTTGAGCGCTTAACTGTCTACGACGACGACTATCCGTTTTCCCGCGATCGGGTCGCAATCGTAAAGATGCTTGCAGTTATTGGGTTGCTGTCGTTCAACTTGGTACTTGTGGGAAGATTCACCGGATTTTCGCTTCTTGTTGCAGCCAGTACGCTAGCTTCGTTGCATGTGCTATCCGGACCAAGATTACGAACATTTTAGGTGGGTGATGGAACAGGCAAAATTCTATGGTGATATTGCAGAAGGCCCTGCATCAGGAAACGCCTACTGGATAGAAACGGATGATGGCGTCCGTGTTCGGGTTGGCACTTACGATTCCGAAGCCAAGGCCAAGGGCACGATCTTACTCATGCTCGGTCGCTTCGGTTATGTTGAGAGATACGGACGGGTTGCAAAGACGTTTGCAGAGAAGGGCTATTCAACCGCGATCATAGACTGGCGTAGCCAGGGTTTATCCGATCGAATGGCGCCTGATCCACAAGCTGGACACATCGTGAGTTTTTCTGACTATCAAAAAGATGTTGCGGCGTTCCTGAAGGCTGCTGAAGAACTACAGTTGCCAAAGCCATACTTTTTGGTCGGCGTGTCCATGGGTGCCTGTATCGGCTTTCGCGCCATGCTTGACGGTCTTCCTGTTGCAGCGTCGGCTTTCATTTCTCCTATGTTTGGCATCAAGATGTCCACAATTCAGCGCATCGCTGCTTGGCCTCTTTCGTGGGCATTCCAAAAATTGGGAATGGGCCAAAAATACGTACCTGGGGAAAGTGGCGCGATATATGTTTTGGAAACGCCATTCGAAAACAATAACCTTACGCACAATAATGCGATGTACGATTATTGGGTCAAGCAAGCACAAGCTGCGCCCGAGCTTCAGATCGGCGGACCAACAATGTCGTGGCTCCATGAAGCACTCGCAGAGTGCCGGAGGCTTTCAACCGTTCCCTCCCCCAATGTTCCTTGCATCACCTTTTGCGGCGAACTTGATCAGCTCGTCGACAACGCCTCAATCAAGCGGCGTATGGAGAAATGGCCGAATGCCGAATTTTCCATGATCCGAAACGCCAAGCATGACGTGTTGACCGAGACCCCAGAAGTAGGCGGCGACGTGATGATCCAGATTTTCGATTTCTTTGCAAGAGCGGATTCTGCAGCAAAGCGGTAGTGGGGCAAGCTGGTCTGCGGGCTTTTTCCGGAGCGTGCATCAAAGTTAGAAAGGCGCGGACGGAACTACCATTCGGACACTTCCGGTAAAAGCTTTGCGATGTGATAGATCAAATAAAAGATCAGCATCGTCCAGATGCGTACAACTTCAGTCCCGCGTCGCTGCGGGCGTGACACGGATAACTCGGCGGATGACGACTGTCATAAGGGCGTGGTTGGGAAAACCGGCGTCGAAGGCGATTTACCCAATGCAATAGGATGTGATAGCAGCAGGCCATCATGCTCGAGAGCGAAACCGGCGGACCGGCTTAGCTCTAAATGAGTTGAGTCCGATTAGGGTTATTATGTCATTTGAATTTGAGATACTTGAACGATGTCTTTTGGCGACTAAGCCTCAGGGGTCGGTGGTGAAGTGAGGCTTGGCCCCGTGCTGTTACTCTGGCGCATCCCGAATGCGAACACCCATAGCCCCGCAAGCACAAGACTGAAGACTGCGTTCCAACTGGCCATCGACAAAGTTAGAAATTCCCATGCCACCTGATCGCACATGACCAGGCTAGATGGCCCATCGGTAGACAAAAGGTCCTCGGCCGACATTGAGTTCATGTCGAGCCCGGACCCGGTACAGGATGTAGGCCCTTCCCACCAATCCCGTTCGACGCCCGTGTGGAAGACGCCGAGTGCCGCAGTCGTTGCCGCAGAAGCTGCGCCGATGAGCAAGAGTGGAATAATCGGTAGTCCGATCGCTAAAAGCAGACCCATGCCGATTGCAACTACATGCGGATACCGCTGCCAAATGCACATCGCGCAGGGCGCATAGCCCAAAGCCTGAAACACGAAAGCTGCAAAGAGCAAAGCCGCCGACCCAGCAGCCGCGAGAAGACCAATTTGTTTTCCCGAATAGCGCAAGCTTTAGTCCGTTCATGACAGCAATACTGCGAGAGGCTGAAAATGCATCTGCACCCGACCTCCGATCGCCTGAGTATCTCCGCAATGCCATGTTTTCACGAATAATATTGTATCAGTTTGTAAAGTTGACGCGTCGCAAGATGAGACGGTATGGCTGACCGCCAAAGCGACCCCAATTTACGGCTGAGGATGGACACCAAGAAGCGATCAACGCTATTGACGATCGGTGCGATCTTAGCGGGTTACACTGCCCTCCGTACGGTGCCCTCTTTGCTGCCCGAAAGGCTCGAACTGGTGCCGCTCGACACACCGATTGGTTTTCGAAAATATGTGGCGGGAGACACTTCAGGCGGATTTGACCCATTCGTAGGTTTGGGCAACGTTGACACTGCTGAGGCGACAGCACGGAAAGCCGCGGCCCTGAAGAGGGTTTCCGAAGATATTTGTGGTGCGCTCTATGGGGGTCTTGAAACGACTGCAACGAAGATTCCGATGGCCTCGTTCTCAGATTATTACTGTCCCTTCTGCCGAGTGCAAACCAAACGTCTGGCGGATATGTCACAAGAGATGGATGACGAGGTTGTGGTCGCATGGCATGAGCTTCCGCTGCTCGGAGATAGCTCGAACCTGGCCGCCAAAGCCGCGTTAGCGGCAAAACGACAAGGGGCCTACGTCGCGTTCCATGAGAGGTTGATGAAGAGCCCATTTCAAGCAACGCCCGAGTATCTCCGTCGACTGTCGGATGATCTTGGTGTTGATGGCACCCAATTGGTTGCCGACATGGAAAGCACCGAGATTGCCCAAGAACTGGATAATAGTGCGGCTCTTGCCCGGGTCTTTGCCTTTGTAGGCACACCTGCGCTTGTGATTGGTCGTACCGTCGTTCAAGGCCAGATCAGCGTCAAAATGATCGGACAGATCGTCGAACTGGAACGCGAAGAAGGTTGGGGCGTCGTATGTGTTTCAGTGTAGAGCCTAATTGGATTTGCCATGCCCGTCTCCTTTGGGGCCTTAGGAACTGTCGCAAAAATTCTGCCGCCAATAGGTTGGCCCAGGGATCTGCGCCTGCTTTTGAGCAACAACGACGAAAGCGCCCCAAATGATGTTGCGAGCCCCGTGGTGTCTTGTTTTGGCGTTGATGGCGTGTCTCTGGGCATCCATGAGCGTCGCAGCGTCAACTGATACTTACGAGAACACGGCGATTTCAGCGCGGCTTATCTCTGTCGAAAATGGCGTTGCGACGAATTCCGGAACTTTGTCACTCGGCCTCGACATCAAGCTGGCCGAGGGCTGGAAAGCCTATTGGCGCTCACCCGGCGAGGTCGGTCTGCCGCCTGAAATCTCGTGGGATGGATCGACAAACCTGGCGACGGCACAGATGCTCTGGCCTGCGCCTGAGCGTTTCACGGCATTCGGGATCGAGAATTTCGGGTACAACAAGCGTGTTGTCCTTCCCATCCAGGTGGTTCTTGAAACAGCCGGACAGGCGGTCGAGCTTCAGGCGGGAGTCACGCTGTTAACCTGCTCGACCGTGTGCGTGCCCCATGATTTCAACCTAGCTCTGACGATCCCGGCTGGCGCTGGAATTGATGCGGCCTCCGCTGCGCTTATCTCCGAGTTTGCCGAACGGGTGCCGCTTGGTCCCGATGCGGCTGACATCGAGGTCGAGACGGCTGTAATCGCCGATGGCGCGCTCTACGTCACAGCGCGCAGTGCAAACGCCTTTGTGAACCCGGACGTATTCCCGGAAATGGGACCGACATTTACCTTCGGAAAGCCGGACATCCGAACGAATAACGCGGGAACGGAACTTTGGGCAAAATTGCCCCTCTTGGCCAGTGAAGAACAATTGCCACCGTTGCAAGTTACGGTGACAGACGGGTCACGCGCCGTGACGGCCATGCCTGAGTGGTCAAATACCGTCCCGGATGCGCCTTTCGAGCTTGTGGCGAACCTGCCTGATCTGGCGCAGATACTGGCGATCGCCGCCTTTGCTCTCCTCGGTGGTTTGATCCTGAATGTCATGCCCTGCGTTCTGCCCGTCCTGTCCATCAAACTGACATCGGTTCTCAATCATGGAGACAAACCATCACACGAGGTTCGGAACGGATTCCTGATGTCGGCGCTTGGCGTGCTGGTGTTCATGTGGGTGCTGTCCGCTGGAATTTTGGTCTTGCAGTCCGTCGGGATCACGGTGGGATGGGGTCTGCAATTCCAAAACCCTATTTTCCTGACAATCATGTTTCTGGTCCTGACTGTCTTTGCCGCCAATCTGTTCGGGATATTCGAGATTTCGCTGCCTTCCGGGTTACAGTCGCGGCTGGCCAGATCAAGCGGTCGGGACGGTTACATCGGGGATTTCGCGACGGGTGCCTTTGCTGCGGTACTGGCAACGCCCTGTTCAGCCCCCTTCCTTGGGACGGCGGTGGCCTTTGCCCTGTCCGGTCGCCCAATTGATGTCATCATCGTGTTCACGGCTTTGGGCCTTGGGCTGTCCCTGCCCTATCTGCTGTTTGCCTGGAAGCCCGGCATGGTCCGACTGTTGCCCAAGCCCGGCCGATGGATGCTTGTCGTTAAGTGGGTGCTTGCCGGTCTTTTGGCGGGCACCGCGATCTGGCTGCTCTGGGTCCTGATGGGCGTGTCGGGAGTCCGGGTTGCCGTCTCGGTTCTAGTACTTGCAGTGTTCTTCGTTCTCTTTGCCACCATTCGGCTGCCAGGGAGATTTACGCGACCTGCCGCGCTGGCTGCCGTTGCCGTTCTCAGCCTTGCACTTCCGGGTACCATGGCCCCCCCGCCAACGATAAAAGAGATTGGTCAGGATTGGGTCACATTCGACCGCTCCGAAATCCCAAGACTGATCTCTCAGGGCCAGACGGTCTTTGTCGACGTCACCGCAGATTGGTGCCTCACCTGCAAGGCAAACAAGACGCTTGTTCTGGACCGAGTGCCGGTCGTTGGCCGATTGCGAGACGAAAAAGTCGTCGCAATGCAGGCCGACTGGACGCGGCCCAATCCCGATATTTCGCGATATCTGGAGGCCCACAACAGGTTTGGGATACCCTTTAACATCGTCTATGGGCCGAATGCGCCGGACGGGATCATATTGTCCGAAGTCCTGACATCTGACGCTGTTCTAAACGCATTGGACGCCGCCGCGCTCGCCGTAGACAAATAAGGTCAGGATCCTTTGGCGAGGTCCTCCAGTATAGGACAGTCTGGCCGATGATCGCCTTGGCACGCGTCAACGAGGTGCGATAGCGTCTTTCGCATTGACTTGAGTTGGGCGATTTTGCTGTCAATGGCCGTAAGATGCTCTTTCGCGACCGATTTTACTTGCGCGCTTTCCCGCGTCTCATCTTCATATAGACCAAGAAGCGTGCGGCAATCTTCAATCGAAAAACCCAGTGTTCGGGCACGGCCCAGGAATGCCAGCTTGTGAATGTCGCTCTCCCGAAAGGCGCGGTACCCGTTATCGCTGCGCAGCGGTCGAACAAGACCGATATCCTCGTAGTAGCGGATTGTCTTTGGTGGCAAGCCCGCGCGTTCTGATACTTCCCCGATATTCACCTTGGTCTCCTATTCTGCTGGCTGCGTTGTGAGTTTCGTTGCGGGTTGATGGGGCGCGTCACCTTCTGCCATCGTCGGTTTGATACGGCGCAGACGAAGCGCATTGCTCAGAACCGATACCGAAGACAGCGCCATGGCCCCGGCGGCAAAGACGGGTGACAACAGCAGCCCAAAGCCGGGATAGAGTGCGCCCGCCGCAACAGGGATAAGCGCAACATTATAGCCAAAGGCCCAGATGAGGTTTTGCCGGATGTTGCGCATGGTCGTGCGAGACACTTCAATGGCGTTCACCACGCCGCGCAAGTCCCCGGACATCAACACCACGTCGGCACTTTCAATGGCCACATCCGTGCCGGTTCCGATCGCGATGCCGACATCGGCATGGGCCAGCGCTGGTGCGTCGTTGATGCCATCGCCGACAAAGGCGATCTTGCGATTACCCTCCCGAAGCTCATCCAGCGCTGCAACTTTTCCATCTGGAAGCACCCCTGCAACGACGTGGTCGATCCCGACTTCGCGGGCAATCGCGTCTGCCGTGGCCTTCTTGTCGCCAGTGATCATGGCGACTTTGATTCCGCGATCATGCAGGGCACTGATGACATCGGCGCTGGAGGATTTAACCGGGTCAGAAACAGCAATCACTGCCGCAAGGGATCTATCAACGGCGGCAAAGAGCGCGGTACGTCCCTTGTCAGCCAATGCCCGCTCCCGATCTTCCAACGGGCCAATGTCGATGCCTTGCTGTGCCATGAAGCGATCGGCGCCGACACATACTTTGCGACCCCGAACAAGAGCTTCAACGCCGTATCCCGTCACGGACCGGAAATTCGTTGCATCCGGCCAGGACACGCCTTCGTATTCCGCAGACTTCATAATGGCTTCGGCCACGGGATGCTCGGATTGCGCTTCGACAGATGCGATGAGGGCGAGTGTCTCTGCACGATCAAAGCCATCAGTCGTAATGAGATCGGTCAGGCTTGGCTGACCTTGTGTGACGGTTCCCGTCTTGTCGAGCGCAACAATATCAACTTCGTCCAGATGTTGCAGCGCATCTCCCTTGCGAAAGAAAACCCCCATTTCAGCGGCGCGCCCGGTGCCCACCATGATTGAGGTGGGCGTGGCCAATCCCATGGCACAGGGGCACGCAATGATCAAAACGGACACGCCGGCGACCAGGGCAAAGGTCAGGGCTGGATCAGGGCCAACCAGAAGCCAGACACTCACCGTCGCCATCGCCAAAACCAAAACGGCAGGTACGAACCACATCGTCACACGATCCACCAACGCCTGGATAGGCAGCTTCGCGCCCTGCGCTTCTTCCACCATACGAATGATCTGGGCGAGCGTGGTATCGGCCCCGACCCGAGTGGCCGCGATGGTCAGGCTACCGGTTCCGTTCACGGTGCCGCCGGTCACTGGATTGCCCGCCGTTTTCGGAACGGCAAGGGGTTCGCCAGTGATCATGCTTTCGTCGACATTGCTTGACCCGTCTGCCACGTCGCCATCGACGGGCACCCTTTCACCGGGACGCACCAGGACCAGATCCCCGATCCGCAGTGCCTCGATCTCAACCTCGCTGGCCTGTCCGTCGCGCAGAACCCGCGCTGTCTTTGCCTGCAAGCCCAAAAGCGCCTGTATGGCGGCACCGGTCTTACCCTTTGCGCGGGCTTCCAGAAAGCGCCCCAGCAGGATAAGCACGACAATGACCGCAGCCGCCTCAAAATAAACGGCTCGAACGCCGTCGGGCAGCAGGTCGGGCAAAAACGTCGCCACGACTGAATAGCTCCATGCCGCACCCGTGCCGAGTGCGACAAGGCTGTTCATGTCCGGAACACGTCTGAGCAACGCCGGAATGCCTTTTTCGAAAAAGCGCCAACCCGGTCCAAACAGAACCACCGTAGCAAGTGTGAACTGGATCAACCAAGAGGTCTGGATGCCGATTGTACGCTCGACTAGGGCCTCGAAGCCCGGGATTGTGTGTTTGCCCATTTCCAGAATGAACACCGGAACGGTCAGGATAGCGGCAAATACGACGCGGCGCGCCAGTGCCTGTGCCTCGTCGGCCTTGCGTTCCGATCGGCTGACCCGTGCATCTGCATCTGCAACTTCGGCAGGGTATCCTGCAGCCGTGCTGATCCCGGCGATTTCTTTAGGTGTGATGACATCCGGCAGATAGCGGACTGCCGCCGTTTCGGCAGCGAGATTGACGGCCACGTCCAAAATACCCTGCGCGGCCTTTTGGGCCTGTTCAACCCGACCCACACAGGATGCGCAGGACATCGCCCCCACATTCAACGTGACCCGGGCCGTTCTGGCCGGATAGCCAGCAGCTGACAGGGCCTCGATTGCGGCACCTGTGGCGGCAGGAGCATCACTTTCGAACCGCGCCGCCTCATTGGCAAGGTTCACGCTTGCGCCCGAAATACCAGGTACATCATTCAGGGCATTCTCGACCCTTACCACACATGACGCACAGCTCATGCCGGTGATTGAAAGCTGTATGGAACTGGAACCAGTCATCAAAGCATCCTCTACCAAGTTGCTTTCAATCTAAGGCTTCCAGTTACAGGAAGCTCAAGAGGGGAACCAAATTTTTTTTGCGGTCAAAAGTGTCTTGACCTTCCCGCCAGTGGAACCAGCAACAGTCAGGTCGAGTTGCAAATGAAGACCCTCATGATTTTTTCCGTCCCGAAAATGACCTGTGGACACTGCATTTCCGCTATTGAAAAGGGAGTCAAAGCGAAAGGCCCGTCGGCCGTCATTGCGACCGATCTGGACCTTTACCTCGTCACTGTCCAAAGCACATTGGAACAGGCCGCCGTGCGGCAAACCATCGTTGACGCAGGCTACGACGCTTCAGCCGCGTAGGCTTGTCCTTATTCGGCGGCCCGGGCCTGATCGACAAGTTCGATCATCTGGTCCGCCTGAATCAGGCCCGGCGCAAGACTGTCGCCGATCACGAATGAAGGTGTGCCACTGAACCCCAGCGATTGCGCAAGCCGCATGGAAGTTTGAATGTGCTCTTCAATTTCCGGTGCGTTCATGTCGCGACGCAGCTGTGCAACATCAAGGCCGATGTCTTCCGCAACGCGGATAATCGTTGCTTCCTCAGCGCGTTGCTTTAACTGCATCATTGCCCAGTGGAATTCTTCATACTTGTCCTGATTGCGCGAAGCCAATGCCGCGCGGGCAGCAAACACCGAACCCTCCCCCAAAATCGGCCACTCTCGATACACAACCCTGACGTTGGGATCGGCGGCAAGCAGTGCCTCCATTTCAGGTTTGACCCTACGGCAATATGGGCAGTTGTAATCGAAGAATTCCACAACCGTGACATCGCCCTCGGGATTGCCCAGAACGGGTGCGTTTGGATCATTTTCAAGCGTGGCTTTTTCAGTATCGAGAACCTCCGCTGCGGCTTGCGCCTGCAAAGCTTGTTGCTGCTCTTCGAACAATTGGGCGGCCTCGAATACAATGCCCGGATTCTCGCGAATGGCTTCCAGCACCAGTTCCTTGATCCGGTCTTCGTCCATGCCGTCTGCCATCGCAGTGATGGGAAGCATCACAAGTGCAGCGGTGGCTAAAAATCTCTTCATTACCCGTCTCCTTTTGACGCTATGTCCTGTGCCGTTCGATCGGCCTGCGCGGCGCGTTCACGCTCCGGCCAGATTGATTTGATGTATGCGAGGATGTTCCAGATGTCCTCGTCGCTCAGTTGTTCGCCGAAACCCGGCATGCCGCTGTTGAATTCAATGCCTTGCGCGGCGAGCGTCGCCTGGCCCCCTTGCTTGGTGTAGGTAAAAAGCATGCTGTCAGGATGATGCCATGTATGTCCGGTCGCGTCGTGCGGAGGAGCTGGCAGGCTTCCATCTTCGCGCGGCGTGCGCCAGTCTTCCTCGCCCTCTAGGTTTGCACCATGGCACGCGGCGCAGTTTTCCGCGTAAAGGATCTCACCTGCGGCTATGTCGACCGGGCCGGCGCTCGCGGAGTTTGACGAAAGGGGCGCGTCGCCGATTTCAGTCCAAAGGAAGGCCGCAACCGCCGCGACACCCACAAGTCCAAGCCCGAGATATGCAGATCGGGTCATCATCCAACAACGATCTTGGTCATCATGCCCGAGGCCGCATGTGACAACATATGGCAATGCAGCAGCCACTGGCCAGGATTGTCCGCCATGAACGCGACTTCACGCGTCTCTCCGCGTTCAAGGAGCGTGGTATCACGTAGTGGTCCAAGCGTGCCATCCTCTGCCACTTCATGAAAGTGCATACCATGCAGGTGCATGGCATGTGGGAAAACCGTATCGTTCACCATCTTCAAACGCACATTCTGCCCTCGGTCCAATCGCGCGAAAGGTTCGCCGTCGATACCGTCAACTTTCCCGTTGAACGACCAGAAATACCCGGCTTGAACAAGCTCGCCCATCGGCTTGATTTCCCCACCAAGAGAAGCGGAACTCAAACGGCCCATCGCACCCCCTTCCATACTCAGACTGAGAGTTGTGGCGTCCTGCAGATCAACCATTGCGTGGTCATTCGGAGGCAGGGCCGCGGGCGCATCCCTGCGGTTTACGGTGCCACCTTCCTCGACCTCGAAAGCGACCTGGCTAAAGGCCTCTTCGCGACCAACCTGAACGATATGGGCCGTTTCTCCGACGTTTGCCGCTACATCGACGATCAGGTCAATACGTTGGGCCGGTGCAAGGGTCATGGTGTCAGTTACCTTCAACGGTGCAGTCAACGGCATCCCATCAAGGGCGACCATCCACCCGTCGAGGCCATCGAGGCTCAACTGGAAATTACGCGCGTTGGAGGCATTGACGAGCCGCAAACGCAGGCGTTCATTCCTGCGCGCAGACAAAGCGAGATTAAAAGTCCCGTTGGTCGTAATCAGGTTGCCGAGCCTTCCCGCGTGGCTGAGATCACGAGGCGCACCAAAGTCATTCTGGATCTGGGCGGTTTCGGGATTGATGCGCCAATCATCAAGTATCAAAACCTCCTCCCGATCAATATCGAGGGCCTCCGCTTCTTCAACGATCAGGGCGCCATAGAGTCCCCTGGCCACCTGTTCCAACGAACGGTTATGCGCGTGATACCAGTAGGTGCCAGCGTCCGGGACAATAAAGTCATAGTCGAAGGCATTCCCTGGCTGGACGGCATCCTGCGTCAGGCCCGACACGCCATCCATGGCGTTGTCGATCCGGATTCCGTGCCAGTGCGTTGAAGTTCCTTGGGAAAACCGGTTGACCAATCTGCGCTGCACCCGACCTCCTTGGGCGACACGGATTTCCGGGCCCGGTGAACTCCCGTCAAAGCACCAAAGCGAAGTTTTGCCATAGTCACCAGGCAGCAACTGCACGTCGCTCTTTTGCGCAATCAGGTTGGTTGGCGGCGAATTGGCAAAACCAGCAGAGGCTGACATCCCGGCAAATGCGCTGGATGTGGCGAGAAACTGCCGTCGATTGAGCGTGATCATCTGTTGATTTCCAGTGCTATATATCGTTGTCCATAAGGTAGGTGGCCATCGCGGTCAGGTCTGCATCGCTTAGGAAGCTCGTTCCATAGCGTACAACTTCGGCCATTGATCCTCCAAAGACATCACCCGAAGGCGTGATGCCAGATCGCAATGCATAAGCCAGATCGTCTACTGTCCAACCTTCTGACAAAAGATCGCCGGAACGGATCGATGGGGCCTTGCCGCCTCCAGGCAAGGCATCGTTGCCCGAAAACCGTTCAGCCACAATGCGTGCACCTACAACGTTCCGCGTCGTATGACAGGCAGAGCAATGTGCGGCACCGTTAACCAGCAGCTTGCCCCGGTTCCAGACGTCGCTTTTCTCGGCTTCGGGTGCCGTAAAGGGTTCCGTCAAAAACGCCGCTCTCCAAAGCTTCATCCCCCATCGTTGATCGAACGGAAAAGGGACGTCGTGGGCTGGCGCTGGTACGTTCACGGCTGGCACGGTCTGGAATGCGGACCACAGGTCAGCAATGTCCTGATCCGTGAAATTTGTATAAAACGGATACGTAAAGGTCGGATAGTAGGGATCGCCGTCAGGAGAGATACCCTGCCTCACTGCTTTTGCGAAGTCTGCCACGGTCCAGTTTCCCATTCCATGTTCCGCGTCGGTTGTAAGATTTGGCGGGTAAAAGGTGCCAAAGTCTGTCTTGAGAGGGGCGCCCCCGGCCAGCGGGGCACCTCCGGATTCAAAGTGTGTGTGGCACGCGATACAACCGCTGGCCCGTGCCAAATACGATCCCCGTTCAACATCCCCGGCCAGACTTATCTCTGTCTCGGATGCTCCGATCGGCCAGGCTATCGTTGCCGCGACAACTCCGATCCCACCGACGCACCCCGCGCCAATAATCCAATGCCACCAGCGCATTTGCTTACTCGTCTTCTTTGCGGAATTTCTGATGACAGGCCGAACATGTCTGAGCAACCATTGTGAACGCCGCGTCTGCGGGCATGTTGGCAAACATCTCGCCCGTCATGACCTGGTTCGATCCCATCATACCTCCACCCATCATGGAGGCAGCGCCACCGCCCATCATCCCGCCGGTTGTGCCGCCCATCATTGATCCACTGTCGTTGCTTTGTGCTGTGGCCAGCCCATTACCTGCGCTTAACTTCAATCCTTCTGCGGCTGTTTTCAGGTCTTCCGCGAGGGCCGCGAACTGTTCGCTGTCTTCCCACACTGACGGCAACGCTTTGGACACGCCCCCACCCGACCCCTCGGGAAACAGCCGTGCCATCTGTTCACCCGAATGCCCGACCATTGCGTCTGCCTCACGACGTACCAGATCGGCATCGTATGGAACTTGACCCCGCATCATCGGGGTGAGTGTCTTGATGGATTCTCCCATCGCAGACATGCCTTGCATGCGCTCGAGGACAACACCCGTTGCCCCAGTATGCGCCCAAGCCGCGACGCCGATCGTCGCAATGACCGTGGATGTGATCCAAACCTTTATTCGCATTTCCAGCACTCCATTAGTTGATCCCGTTTGCACGCTGCAGTTCCCGCACATATTCAACAGCCATTTTCACGCCGCTGTTTATGAAGCTTTCGACCGGCTGCAACTGCTGCCAGATCACAGGCGCCCCCCGACAACCAGGACCGCCGCGATGAAAATGCCGGATCTCGCCATCAGATTAGCTTGACTTGAGTGCCAACTGGCGTCCGGTCATACACTTCGATGATTTGTTCGTTAAACAGACCAATGCAGCCGTTTGATGAGCGCCGCCCGATCTTGCGTGTATCGTTTGTCCCGTGGATTCTGTAATACTGCCATGTCAAATGCATGGCCCGGATGCCCAAAGGGTTTTCCGGTCCGGGGGGCACATAGGATGGCAGAGTGGGGTCTCTTTCAAGCATGGACGGTGTTGGCGCCCAGTCCGGCTCTGGATCCTTGAAGATGATTTCGGTGTATCCGCGCCGCGTTAGCTCGTCTGTCATCGGCACGGACGTTGGATAGATACGCATTTCGCCGTCTGCGGTCCAATGTTGCAGAACACGTGAAACCGTATCCGAAATAATGATGCCATTTCCGAGCCGATCAAAGTGATCCTGCCAAGCATGCGTTCGGAACGAAGACATGTTGCGCCGAACCGGAGCTTGTTCTTGCGCGCCTAGAATAGAAGGCGCTGCGAATGCTGCCGCCCCTACCCCGGTAGAGAATGCGCGACGTGTCAAAACTGTTTGTTTGCGGGTCATGGGACCAACCTCGATTAGGGTACCTGCTTCTTTGTTAGATTACCCAATCGCATGGTTTCCCTGAATAGCTGGGCGGTTGGTTTTTTGTAACTATATGTATCGCTATCAAGGCTCTGTGAGCGTTTTTGCTATTCTCACGTGGCGAAAGGTTTGAGCACAACACGCGTCTGGATCGGGACTTGCTCGTATAACTCGACAATTTGGTTGTTCGTAAGCCTCGCGCAACCGTTCGAGACGCGTCGACCGATCGTCTTCGGGTCCGTGGTTCCGTGAATCCTTAGGTATGTGTCTCCTCGACCCGGTTGAAAGAGGTACAACGCTCTTGCACCCAGTGGATTTTTTAGTCCCCCAGGAACACCGCCGGCAAAACGAAGATATCGGCCCGGCTCTCTGCTTATCATTGCAGGTGTCGGCGTCCAGCGCGGCCACTTTTGCTTGCGCGCGACATAGAACTCGCCGGATTCATAGAGGCCTTCCCTGCCAATTCCGACCGTGTACCTGACCGCCCGATGGTTCGGCAAAGTCCAAAACAACGCGAACTGGTTCGGATCGACATGTATTTCTCCCGGCTT
Source organism: Sulfitobacter rhodophyticola (assembly GCF_041281685.2). GTDB lineage: Bacteria > Pseudomonadota > Alphaproteobacteria > Rhodobacterales > Rhodobacteraceae > Sulfitobacter. The sequence goes on from NZ_CP166250.2 coordinate 110,714, forward strand.
CCCTGCCTCGGAATACTCAACTTCGCGCGGCAAATGCTCAGGAGGCACGACAGATGGTCCGATGCGGCGATCATGCTCTGCGTCACTATGAGCAAATGCTGTTTTTCCGCACACGGAAAGAGCAATAACAGACGTCAGAAAATGTCTTCGTTTCATATACGTACCTTGGGAAATTATTGTGTTTTGAGGTTAGTAATAGCATGCGCTATACGTGGCGAAAGTGACTCTTGTCGCGAGGTTCCGGCACCCGGCATGATTGGCAGCGTGATTTCTGCGCGGAGCCCCGCGCCAACGCGATTTTTCAACAAAATGGAACCGCCGTGCTCAAGGACGATACTTCGCGCAATTGACAGCCCCAAACCATGACCGCCTGTTTCTTGTGATCGCGACGTCTCAAGTCGGACATAAGGCCCGAAGACTGCCTCTAGTTGATTTTTGGGGATGCCGGGCCCATTGTCGTCAATGGCGATCACTACCTCATCGCCCGACCTTTCCCAAGATACTCTGGCCTCGTTCCCATAGCGGATCGCGTTCTCAATCAGGTTTCTCATGGCGCGCCCCATCGCACTTGGCTTCACAGATGCGATCAGGGGCCCTTCGCTGTTCATTTGAACCTTGTCCAACCCCAAACCGATAATCAGATCATGAAGATCAATGGATTGGACGTCTTCATGCTGGCCCACACCCTTCGCGAAATCCAGAGTTGCATCGACCATTTGTTGCATCTCTTCGCTCGATGTCACTAAGGATGCGCGTGTATCCTCATCATCTACCATCTCTGCCCGCACGCGAAGGACGGTCAGAGGGGAACGGAGATCGTGCGCCAGCGCCGCAAGCATCTGGGTTCGGTCACTGACAAAACGTGTCAAGCGATCCTGCATAGTATTGAACGCATGGGTCAGGTCTTGCACTTCCTTCGGTCCCACAACCGGCAAGTCCCCCTCTCCGGCACCACGCCCCAAGCGTTCGGATGCGTTTGCCAGGTTGTTGAGCGGGCCGGTCAATCTGGAGAGAAGAAACCAGAAACTGGCAACCAACAGAAGGCCCGCAGTCACAGCAAATGATATGTTGGAGGCGAGGGACCATTGCAGCGGCGGCCTTTCAAATCGCGTACCGACGTTGAGCCAACTTCCACCTGCCAATGCAATAGAAAGCTCCATTTCAATGGCAGCAAGGCTGCCTTGCATCATTTCAGCATGCATTTCCGCCATTTCAGGTGACAGATTTGGAAGTGGCAGCAGGCCTCCTTCAATTTCATGAACCTCAACCCGAATATCACGGCTGTAACTCTCTCCCAGCAATGCCCGGATCCGTGCCTCAACTGCCCCGCCTTCATCATGATCTCCATGGGGGACCGTTGGAGCATTTGCCAGATCGAAACGCACAAGCGGTGAGGTCGCAGCGCGAATGATCTGCGCGTGCAGTTCCGGGGGAGCACCTTCAATCAACTGAGCGACGTTTGCCGCGCGCCCCGCTGCTTCGGCACCGATCGCAGCCTGTACGGCAAGCGATCTTTCATCAACAAAGAACCACAGACTTAGGGCCTGTGCGAGGGACAATACGCCGAGGACCAGAAGCGCAATCTGCGCGCGCAACGTCCGTGGTAACATCTTCATGCGCATATCTCGACATCGCAAGACAGGCTGTATCCACCATTACGCACAGTCGCGATGACCCTGGGCCGTAATACATCCTGCTCGATTTTCCGGCGCAATCGGCTCACCTGATTGTCTATTGTTCGATCCAGTGGCCCCGCTATGCGTCCTGTGCTGAGTTCAAGAAGCTGGTCTCTGTCGAGGACGGCCCTCGGCCTTTTGAGGAACAGCGTTAGCAATTTCAGTTCCCCGGACGTAAGTTGCGTGCGGGACCCAGTTTGGTCAATCAGAGTGCGACCGTCGACATCTAGCTCAAGATGCGCAAATTTGACTGTCTTTCCGGCAAAGTCGTCGATCTGCGGCATTTGCTGCGTTCGTCGCAGAATTGCATTAATCCGCGCCAACAGTTCTTTGGGGTTGAAGGGCTTCGCAAGGTAGTCGTCCGCCCCGCCGTCCAGACCAGCTATGCGGTCGTCATCGTCTCCCAATGCGGTCAGCATTAGGATCGGTGTATGTCTTTCCTTGCGCAGCCGCCGACATGCGGACAACCCGTCTTCCCCCGGCATCATGACATCCAACACGATGAGGTCGAAATTGGCTTCTGCGAGCTTACTGTCCATCTGTTTGGCATTCTCTGCCGCAGATGCACGTAGTCCGTTCCGTTCCAGATAACTTGTTACGGATTTTCTGATCTCTGAATGGTCGTCGACGACCAGTATACGTGGTTGCTCGTTCATATTGCCTTTATAGACATTCCGGCTCAGGAACGCCCATCCCGTGATTGTAGCCAAATGTAACAACGTCTACCGGTCGACTCCCGAATGCACGTCAAGTATCAGAACCAAGAGAAAAAGGAGTTCGAAATGGACAGACGCCAATTTGTCTTGACGGTCGCCAGTGCGATTGCGGCAGGTCCCGCATTGTCACAGACTGCTACCCCGATGTTGCAGGTAACCAAAACACCGACCTGCGGCTGCTGCGGTGCGTGGGTTGATGAGATGATCTCTGCCGGGTTCAAAGCATCGGTTGAAGACGTCGACTTTGACACCCTTCAAGTGTTGAAGCAGAAATACGGCATCGCGCCAGAGCTCGCCGGATGTCACACGACTTCTGTGGGTGGCTACTTCGTTGAGGGCCACGTGCCTGCCTCCGACATCGCGCGGTTGCTGCAGGAAAAGCCTGCGGCGCGCGGCGTGACAGCGCCGGGCATGCCTATGGGGTCGCCCGGTATGGGCACCAGGGGCGATCCGTATGATGTGATGCTTGTGCTTATGGACGGATCGACCCGGGTTTTCGCGACACACGGCTGACGTGCTTTCTCCCGATACGTTCCGACAAAGCTATTCTCCCGCGCTGCC
>NZ_CP166253.2:0-52882 GCF_041281685.2 Sulfitobacter rhodophyticola
TGGAAGAATTCAATGCCAGCCAAAGCGACTATACCGTCGTGGAAAGCCACAAGGGCAATTACTCCGAAACCCTGAATGCGGGCATCGCCGCCTTCCGCGCAGGCGAACAGCCGCATATCCTGATGGTGTTCGAAGTGGGCACCGCCACCATGATGGCTGCGGGCGGCGCGATCAAACCCGTCTACGAAGTCATGGCCGAAAGCGGCGCGGACTTTGATCCCGACGCCTATATTGGCGCGGTAAAGGGGTATTACACCTCCACGGACGGGGACATGCTGTCCCTGCCCTTCAACTCCTCCACACCGGTCCTGTGGGTCAACCGCGACGCGATGGAAGCTGCGGGCGTTGATCCCGATACTGACCTGTCCACATGGCAGAACGTCGGCGCGGTGCTGGATCAGCTCAAGGCGGGCGGCGAAGACTGCCCACTGGTCACCGCATGGCAAAGCTGGATCCATCTTGAAAACATGTCTGCCTACCATGACGTGCCGTTCGCCACGCAGGACAACGGCTTTGCCGGGCTGGACACCGAACTGGCGCTGAACGGGCCTGCGCAGGTGGCACACCTGACCGCCATGGGCGAATGGGCGCAGGACGGCAAGTTCATCTATACCGGGCGGCGTAACGAAGGGGGTGCGAACTTCCGTTCGGGCGAATGTGCTCTGTTTACCGAAAGCTCCGCGGGTTATGCGGGCATCAAGGCCGAAGCGGAGTTTGATTTCGACGTGCGCCCCCTGCCCTATTGGGAAGGTGTCGGGAACGCACCGCAGAACACCATCATCGGTGGCGCATCCCTGTGGGTCATGACCGGTCACGAGGCAGAGGAATACAAGGGCGTGGGTGAATTCCTCAGCTTCCTGTCGTCGTCGGACGTGCAGGCCAAATGGCATCAGGACACCGGCTATCTGCCCATCACCGCCGAAGCCGGAGAAGCGACGCGCGCGGCAGGGTTCTATGACGCGAACCCCGGCACCGACGTGGCCGTCATCCAGATGACGACAAACGAACCCACGGCGAATTCCAAGGGTCTGCGCCTTGGCTCCTTCGACCAGATCCGCGGCATCATAGACGAGGAACTGGAAGCGATCTGGGCGGGTGACAAGTCCGCGCAGGAAGCCATGGACAGCGCCAAGGAACGCGGCGACGCATTGCTGCGCCGTTTCGAATCCGCGAACCGCTAAGATGTGATCGGGGGCGGGCCGTCCTGGCCCGCCCCTGCATGATCCGGGCGGGAAGACTATGGAAAAACGTGTCACCTTCAAAGGCTGGCTGCTGCCGCTGCTGCTGATTGCGCCGCAAGTCGCGATATCAGCCGTGTTTTTCTTCTATCCCGCCGGTCAGGCGATCTGGCAATCGCTGTTCATCCCCGACCCGTTCGGCCTGTCGGCGCAGTTCGTCGGGCTGGGCAACTTCGAATTCCTGCTGGGTGACAGGTTCTACCGCGCGTCCTTTCTGACCACGGCGGTGTTTTCCATTCTCGTCACGCTCTTTTCCATGATCCCTGCCCTGTTTCTGGCGGTCATGGCCGACCGGTTGATCAAGGGATCGGGTGTCTACCGCACGCTGCTGATCTGGCCCTATGCGGTCGCCCCTGCCGTTGCGGGTGTGCTGTGGCTGTTCATGTTCAACACCCGCGTCGGCGTGATCTCCTGGTATCTGGGCCAGTTGGGCTATGACTGGAACCATGTGCTGAACGGCGGCGAAGCGATGGGCCTTGTCGTCATCGCCTCCGCCTGGGGGCGGATCAGCTACAACTTCCTGTTCTTCTTCGCCGCCCTGCAATCGGTGCCGAAATCCGTGATCGAAGCTGCCGCCATCGACGGCGCGCGCTTCTGGCGGCGGTTCTACACCATCGTGCTGCCCCTGCTGTCGCCCACGACGTTCTTTTTGCTGGTGGTCAACGTCGTCTACGCCTTCTTTGAAACCTTCGGCGTGATCCACACCATCACCGGCGGCGGCCCGCAGCAATCCACGACGATCCTTGTCTACAAGGTCTTTGCCGATGGCTTTGTCGGGCAGGATCTCGGTTCCTCCTCGGCGCAGTCGGTGATCCTGCTGGTGCTGGTGGGCCTGCTGACGGTGATCCAGTTCAAATACATCGAAAAAAGGGTGCACTACTGATGGCGCGCGATGTGAATGGCATGGTCGAAAAGCGTGGCGCGGGGCTGTGGCTGACGCATGTGTTCATGATCCTCGGCGTGCTGGTGATCTTCTTTCCGATCTGGCTGGCCTTCGTCGCCTCCACCGTGACGCAGGCCGACATCATCAAGCCGCCGATGCCCGTCTGGCCGGGGGATCAGTTCTGGGTCAACTATCGCAACGCGCTCTTTTCCGGTGTGAATGTGCCGGTCGCGACGATGCTGTTCAACTCTCTGGTGATGGCGGTGGGCATCGCGGTGGGCAAGATCGTCATCTCCCTGCTGTCCGCCTTCGCGATCGTCTATTTCCGCTTTCCGGGGCGTAATATCTTCTTCTGGATGATCTTCCTGACGCTGATGCTCCCCGTCGAAGTGCGCATTGTCCCCACGTTTGAGGTGGTCGCGGGCTTCGGCATGCTCAACAGCTACTCCGGCCTGATCTTCCCGCTCATCGCTTCGGCTACGGCGACGTTCCTCTTCCGCCAGTTCTTCCTGACCATCCCCGATGAACTGGCCGAAGCCGCCCGTGTCGACGGCGCCCGGCCCATGCGCTTTTTCTGGGACATCGTCGTCCCGATGAGCCGCACAAACGTCGCGGCACTCTTTGTCATCCTCTTCATCTACGGCTGGAACCAATACCTCTGGCCGCTTCTGATCACCACCGATCCGGAGATGAACACCATCGTCATGGGCATCAAACAGATGTTCCCCTCCGGCGACGATTTCGCCCACTGGCCCACGATCATGGCAACCTCCATCCTCGCGATGATCCCGCCCGTGCTGATCGTCGTCGGCATGCAGCGCCTGTTCATCCGCGGCCTTGTCGACAGCGAGAAATAGCATATGGCAACCGTCACCCTCCAGGACGTCAGGAAAAGCTTCGGCCCCACCGACGTGATCCACGGCATCAGCACCGACATCGCGGATGGCGAATTCATCGTGATCGTCGGGCCGTCGGGCTGTGGCAAATCCACGCTCCTGCGCATGGTCGCTGGGCTGGAAACCGTCACCTCCGGCGATGTGCTGATCGACGGCGAACGCGCCAACGACAAGGAACCGATGGACCGCGACATCGCCATGGTGTTCCAAAACTACGCACTTTATCCGCACATGTCCGTGCGTCAGAACATGGGCTACGGGCTCAAGATCGCGGGCCTGCCCAAGGACCGCATCAACGCCAAGGTGAACGAAGCCGCCGCCCTCCTGCAACTCGAACAACTGCTGGACCGCAAGCCGCGCCAGCTCTCCGGTGGGCAGCGCCAGCGCGTCGCCATGGGCCGCGCCATCGTGCGCGAACCGGCGGTGTTCCTCTTTGACGAACCCCTGTCCAACCTCGACGCCAAGCTGCGCGTGCAGATGCGGCTGGAGATCAAGGAACTTCAATCGAAACTCGGCATCACGTCGCTTTACGTCACCCATGATCAGGTCGAGGCGATGACCATGGCCGACCGCATGATCGTGATGAACGGCGGCGTCGCCGAACAGATCGGCACCCCGCTGGAAGTCTATGAAACCCCCCGCACGCTCTTTGCCGCGCAGTTCATCGGCAGCCCCGCGATGAACATCCTCGACGCGCAGGTGCGCGGCGGTCAGGTGATGCTGGGCGATACCGTCGTCGGTCAGGCCGCTGGCCCCGATGGCCCGGTCAAATTCGGCGTCCGCCCCGAACATCTGTCACCGGATGACAACGGCCCGCTTCAGGTCAAGGTGCACATCTCAGAACCGCTGGGCGCCAACACGCTCTTTCATGGCAAGATCGCCGACACCGGCGAAGACATCACCATCAGCCTGCCCGGCGTGCATCCCCTGACCCAATCAGGCCAGGACATGCGCTTTTCCGCCCTGCCCGGCCAGACCCACGTTTTCGACCCTGACACGGGCGTCAGGCGCATCACTTAGGCGCGGCGGAACCCCCTGCCCCGCCCGCACGCTGGCGAATATCTATGGCCTCTCTCGTGCAATTGTGGTGAACTTCCCCAAGCCCACCAGATATAGAAATGCCTTGCGCGAATCTGGCTCATGCGTCAATAGTCACGGAAAAGGTCGAATACACGACTATTTCCGTGACTACAAAGCGGAGCGAGAGAGCAGATGGACAACAGTTTCCTGGCCGACGATCTGAACGCTGTCATTCGGCAGCATTCGGAATGGTTGGCGACCCAACTTCATGCCCAGCGGGAAAGCCTGTTTCCGCCGGACGCTGAAAAATCCATGCGCAAGTTCACCTCCGGTGAAGCCGCAGCGCTGTTGGGGATCAACGATCTCGTATCTGCGCAAGCTGCATCTCGATGGCAAGGGTCCCTCCCCCGAACTGACAAAAAGCAACCGCCGGCTTTATTCCGTGGCCGATATTCAGGCTCTAAGGGTATTGTTAGAGAAAACAGCGCGCAAACCCGGCGACTATCTGCCCGGACGGCGCGACGGCGATCACATGCAGGTCATCGGTGTGATGAACTTCAAGGGCGGATCGGGCAAGACCACCACCTCCGCCCATCTTGCGCAGCGTCTCGCGCTCAAGGGCTACCGCGTGCTGGGCATTGATCTGGATCCGCAGGCATCCTTCACCGCATTGCACGGGGTGCAGCCGGAATATGACCTGTCCGAAGGTGGCACGCTCTATGATGCGATCCGGTATGATGACCCTGCCCCGATCCGCGACGTGATCCGCAAGACCTATATCCCCAACCTCGATCTGATCCCCGGCAACCTCGAACTGATGGAATTCGAACATGAAACCCCGCGCGTGCTGGCACAGGGCAATCCGGGCCTGTTCTTTTTCCGGGTGAAGGAGGCTCTGACACAGGTGGATTCCGACTATGACGTGGTGGTGATCGACTGCCCGCCGCAGCTTGGCTTCCTGACCATGTCGGCGCTGTCGGCGTCGACCGGGGTGCTGGTGACGATCCATCCCGAAATGCTCGACGTGATGTCGATGTCGCAATTCCTGCGCATGACCGCCGATCTGATGGACGTGATTGCCGAAAGCGGCGCGGACATGTCCCACGACTGGATGCGCTACCTGCTGACCCGCTATGAACCGACAGATGCGCCGCAGAACCGCGTCGTGGCGTTCCTGCGCACGATGTACGCCGAAAAGGTGCTGAATGCGCCCATGCTCAAGTCCACGGCGATTTCCGACGCCGGGCTGACGAAACAGACACTGTATGAGGTCGAACGCTCCGCTTTCACGCGGACCACCTACGACCGCGCGATGGAAAGCCTGAACGCCGTCAACGACGAAATTTCGACCCTGATCCAGCAGACCTGGGGGCGCGGATGAGCGACGGCAAGAAAAAACGCATGGCAATGCTCGACAATCTGGCGGCGGCATCAACGCCGCCCCCGTCGATGATGACCAACAACCGCGCGTTGCGCTCGGCCCGTGATGCGGTGGATTCCCACCGGGTCTGGGATCTGGACCCCTGGGCCATCGAAGACACCCGCATCGCTGACCGTCTTGACCCCAATGACGTCTACGATCTGCGCGACGCGATCGAAGCGAACGGCCAGACCGTGCCGATCCTCGTGCGCCGCCATCCCACGCAGGCCGACCGCTATCTGCTGGTCTACGGCCGCCGCAGGCTCGAAGCGATCCGGCAATCCCAAAGCGTCGACAAGATCCGCGCGCTGGTGGCCAGCATGGAAGACCATGACGCCGTGCGCGCCCAGATCTCCGAAAACATGGCGCGGCGCGACCTGACGTTCATCGAAAAAGCGTTATTTGCCAAGGAGTTGATAGAAAATGACTTCGGCACGCAGACCCAGGTGGCCGAGGTCCTGACCGTGACGAAATCAGCCATTTCCATGGCTCTTGCCGTCGTCGATGCGGTGGGCACCGATCTGGTGCGCATTGTTGGCCCCGCACAGGGCATCGGTCGTCCCCGGTGGGAGGCACTGGCCCGTGACATCGCCGCCAGCGGCATCGCGCCCGACCGCCTCTGCACCATCGCGGAAGAAGCCTACAGCGCCGCTGAAAAGGCGCTTGTGGTGGAGGGTGCCGATGGGGTCATGCCGAACCCCTCCGTCGCCGCGTTTCAGGCGCTGGAACGCGCCGTGAACCGCCCTGCCCCGCGTGTCAAACCGCCTTCTACAGACCATGTGCGCAGCCTCAAGCTGGATGGCCGCAAAACAGGCACTATCCGCCGCTCAGACAAGGGTTTGCGCATCGACATTCAGGACGAAGCCTTTGCTGGCTGGCTCGATGATCAGCTCGAAGACGTCCTTCACCAGCTTCACTCCCGGTGGTCCACCGGGAAGGAAGAAAACCAAGAGCAGAACTGAAAAAACAGGAGGCACGACCCGGACAAAAAAGGATCCCGCAAAGCAGACGCCCTACGAGACCCGATCTTGTGTTTAGCAACTTCAAGGTAGTGGTCAGCATCGTTTCCCGCAAGTCCAAAGTGATTCGCAGGCCGGGATTTCTTTGTCTTCGTGAATGACACATGACTTATCACCCCATCACACCGTTCCGGCGGCCCTTTGATGCTGCCCTGTTGGAACAGGCTCAGGCCCCTGCCCGCCCCCTGCCCGATCAGGGCGTCAACAAGTGGGATGTCCTGCGCGATCTTGTCGCCGCCCGCGCCCATTTTGGCCTGTCCGATCGGGAGCTGGTGGTGCTGCAAGCCCTGCTCAGCTTCCACCCCGGCACAGACCTTGGCGGGGAGGATGGCGCGCCTGTGGTCTACCCCTCCAACGCCTCGATCTGCGAGCGGCTGAACGGCATGGCCTGCAGCACCATGCGCAGGCATCTGGCCGGGTTGGTGCGCGCCGGTATCCTCCAGCGCCGCGACAGCCCCAACGGCAAACGCTATGCCCGGCGCGATCATCTGGGCACCCAGGCCTTCGGGTTCGATCTGTCGCCGCTGGTGCACCTTGCGGACACGATCACCGCCGCCGCGGCCGAAGCCCGGGCTGCCGAAGATGCCTACAGGCGCCAACGCCAGTCCGTGAGCCTCATGCGCCGCGATCTGGCGTCCCTCGTGGCCTACGGCGCAGCGCACCACCCGGACCGCCCGTGCTGGGACCGACTGGGTGATCTGGCGGTCCTGACGGCGCGCAGCCTTCGCAGGAAACTGTCGGTGGAGGAGCTGCACGCGCTGGAGGGGGACCTTGCGGTGGCGCTGGAGGAGATACGGGGTGTCCTGGTGCTGGATACGGATATATTGAGCACCAAAGATGCTGAAAATGAGCAGCACCATCAGAATTCAAATACAGATGTATATGATCTTGAACCTTGCTCAGAAGAACAAGAGGCCGCTGAGGGGTCAGGGCCGAACATTCCGCTGGCTCTGGTCCTGACGACCTGCGCTGAGATACATCATTATACGGACCACGAAATCCGGCATTGGCGGGACCTGCTGACGGCTTGTGAGAATGTCCGGCCGATGATGGGGATATCGCCTTCGGCCTGGCGGGAGGCGATGGACGTGATGGGGGCGGAGCAGGCGGCTGTGGTGTTGGCGGCGATGCTGGAGAGGTTCGCCGATATCCGGTCCCCGGGCGGGTATTTGCGGGCGCTGACGGTCAAGGCGGAGCAGGGGGCGTTTTCCTGTGGGCCGATGCTGATGGCGCTGACGCGACGGGAGGCGGCGTAGAGTTCACAGCTGTGAACTGCGCCGGATTTGTTCACAGCTGTGAACTCAAAACTAAACGCGATTTACTTGACCTAGATCAAGGTGCCGCAGCGCAGAAATCTAGAGGGTCGGCCGGAGGAGAACCTTTGTATGCCGTGTACCCGACTGTTTATTTATCTCGCCTGCTTTTTGTGCATGGCTTTTATCACGGGGGCGCGGCCCGTTGCGGCGGAATCTTTGGCGACATTTTTACCTGAATTGTCTGCAACGGACTTTGCCGAGGACGCGGATGGATTCGGTGCGATTGACGCCGAGACCAAGGTGGCCCCGGTCCTGCGCGGCGGAGAGACGCTGGGATATGTTTTCCTGACCTCAGACTTCGTCGGCACCACGGGATATTCCGGCAAGCCCATCCATGTGGTCGCGGGGATTGATCAGGACGCGAACCTGATGGCGGCGCATCTGGTCAAACACTCAGAACCGATTGTGCTGATCGGGATACCGGACCGCAAGATCAAGGCGCTGACCGAAGGATACCGGGGGCTTGACCTGAAGGTCGAGGTGGCGACGGGCGGGGCAGGGCACGAGCTTGATATCATATCGGGTGCGACGGTCACGATCATGGTCATTGATGACAGCATCGTGCGCGCTGGGATCAAGGTGGCGCGGATGCTGGCCCTTGGCGGGTTGGCGCCGGAGGTTGCGACCCCAAAGCGGGAAATCGACCGGTCTAGCGAGGCCACGGCGGACTGGATGACGCTGACCGGGGACGGGTCGGTGCGGACACTGGCGCTGGATATCGGGCAGGTGAACCGTGCGTTCGAGGCAGGCGGAGACGAAAAGGCCATTGCGCGGCCCGAAACCGGTAACCCCGAAGACACCTTCATTGAAATGACCGCCGCCCTTGTCAGTATCCCGGAAATCGGTCGGTCACTGCTGGGCGAGGCGGAATACCAAAACCTGACGGCATGGCTGGAGGAAGGGGAGGAGGCGATCCTTGTCACCGGGCGGGGCGAATATTCCTTCAAGGGATCGGGCTATGTGCGCGGGGGCATCTTCGACCGCATTCAATTGATCCAGGGCGACCGCGCGGTGCGGTTCTTTGACCGCGACCACAAGCGGCTGGGCCGGTTGGCCCCGGATGACGCGCCCGCCTATACGGAACTGGACCTGTTCAAGATCCCGGCGGATGCGGAGTTTGATCCCGCTGCCCCCTGGCGGTTGCAACTGCTGGTACAGCGCGCGACGGGTGCTGTCAGCAAGGCCTTTGTCACCGCCGATCTGGGATACCAATTGCCGGAGCGGTTCATCAAGGCGGCCCCGGTGACCCATCCCGTGGTCGAGGACGAAGCCGCCGCCAAGACAGCGCTGTGGCAGCGGGTGTGGCGCGACAAGCAAGTGGAAATCGGCGTGCTGCTGGGGATGCTGGGCCTGCTGACGGCGATCTTCTTTTTCCAAAAGCAATTCACCAGGAACGCGCGCGTGTTTTATTGGGTGCGGGTCGGATTTTTGACCCTAACACTGGTCTTTTTGGGCTGGATGATGAATGCGCAACTGTCAGTGGTCAACCTGCTGGCCCTTGGTGGTGCGCTGCGCAGTGGCTTTAGCTGGGATGCTTTCCTGCTGGATCCGCTGGTGTTCATCCAGTGGTTCGCGATTGCGGCCGCGCTGCTGTTCTGGGGCAGGGGGGCCTATTGCGGTTGGCTGTGCCCGTTTGGCGCATTGCAGGAATTGTCCAACAAGATCGCCCGCGCGGTGAAAGTGCCGCAATATGATCTGCCCTGGGGCCTGCATGAACGCCTGTGGCCCTTCAAGTATATGATATTCCTAGGATTATTCGCGGTTTCCCTGACATCCCTGCCACGGGCAGAGGCGCTGGCGGAGGTGGAACCCTTCAAAACCGCGATCATTCTGAAATTCGTGCGGGACTGGCCTTTCGTGGTCTTTGCGCTTGCCACACTGGCCATCGGCCTGTTCGTGGAACGGTTTTACTGCCGCTACATCTGTCCGCTGGGGGCCGCTTTGGCGATCCCTGCGCGGATGCGCATGTTCGACTGGCTCAAGCGGTACCGCGAATGCGGCAACCCGTGCCACACCTGCGCGAATGAATGCCCCGTTCAGGCGATCCACCCCACCGGAGAGATCAACCCGAACGAATGTGTGAACTGCCTGCATTGCCAGGTGCTTTACCAATCCGAGGCGAAATGCCCGGTGATCATCAGACAGATCAAACGCCGCGCGAAAAGCGCCGCCGGGACGGAGGCTTTGGAAGCCTTCACCAAGAAGAAACCAATTCTGGAAACGCAATAAAGAAGGAGACGACAGATGTCAGAGAATGAACGCAAGGCGCAGATGCGATTGAATCGCCGCCAGTTGATGGGGGCCACCGCCGGTGGGGCCGCATTGGCCGCCGCAGGGGGGCAGGATTGCTGGGCAGTGCGACCCCGGCCCATGCGGCAGGCGGGAATTTCAACCTCGCCCCCGGTGAGCTGGACGAATATTACGGCTTCTGGTCGTCGGGCCAGTCCGGTGAGGTGCGCATCCTTGGCTTTCCTTCGATGCGGGAACTGATGCGCATCCCGGTGTTCAACCGCTGTTCGGCAACGGGCTGGGGCCAGACCAACGAAAGCCTTCAGGTGCTGACCGAAGGGTTGCTGCCTGAAACGAAAGAGATGCTCGCCAAGCGGGGCATGAAAACCTATGACAACGGCGACCTGCACCACCCGCACATGAGCTTCACCGACGGCACCTATGACGGGCGGTACATCTTTGCCAACGACAAGGCGAACACGCGGGTTGCACGGATCCGCTGCGACATCATGAAATGCGACAAGATCATCGAGATCCCCAACGCGCAGGACATCCACGGCATGCGGCCGCAGAAGTATCCGCGCACCGGTTATGTCTTTGCCAACGGCGAACACGAAGTGCCGCTGGTGAACGATGGCACAATTCTGGACAAGCCCGAAGAATACGTGAACATCTTCACCGCGATTGACGGGGACGAGATGAAGGTCGCCTGGCAGGTGATCGTCAGCGGCAACCTTGATAACTGCGATGCGGATTATCAGGGCAAATACGCCTTCGCGACCTCCTACAACTCCGAGATGGGGATGACCCTTTCGGAGATGACCGAGAACGAGATGGACCACGTGGTGGCCTTCAACATCAAGGCGATCGAGGAAGCCGTGGCAGCGGGCGAAGGTCAGATGCTGAACGGGGTGCGGGTGCTGGACGGGCGCAAGACCGCCAACAGCCAGTTCACCCGTTATATCCCGATCCCGAACTCTCCGCACGGCTGTAACGCGGCACCCGACAAGCAGCATATCGTGATCAACGGCAAGCTGTCGCCGACCGTTTCGGTGATTGACGTGACGCTGGTCGATGCGCTGTTTTCGGACAATGCCGATGAACGGTCCTGCATCGTGGCGGAGCCTGAATTGGGTCTGGGGCCGCTTCACACGGCGTTTGACGGCAAGGGCAATTGTTTCACCACGCTGTTCCTGGACAGCCAGGTGGCCAAGTGGAACATGGCCAAGGCGATCGAGGCTTATGCCGGGGCGGATGTGGATCCGATCATCTCCAAGGTCGATGTGCATTATCAACCCGGCCACAACTCCACCTCGATGGGGGAAACGGCGGAGGCCGATGGCAAGTGGCTGATTTCGATGAACAAGTTCTCCAAGGACAGGTTCCTGAACACCGGGCCGCTGAAGCCGGAGAACGAGCAGTTGATCGATATCTCAGGTGACGAGATGAAGGTGGTGCATGACGGGCCGACCTTTGCCGAGCCGCACGACAGTATCATCGTGCATGCCTCCAAGGTGAACCCGGTCAACATCTACAGCCGTGACGATCCCGGTTGGGAAGCCGCGCGCAAACAGGCCGCAGCGGACGGCGTGGACCTTGAGGACGGGCATCCCGAGCCCATCCGGGACGGCAACAAGGTGCGGGTCTACATGTACTCCATCGCGCCGGAATTCTCGCTTGAGAAGTTCACTGTGCGGCAGGGGGACGAGGTGACGGTCTATGTCACGAACCTGGATGACATCGACGATGTGACCCACGGGTTCTGCCTGTCGAACCACGGCATTGCGATGGAAGTGGGGCCGCAGCAAACATCGTCGATCACCTTCACCGCGGACCGGCCCGGTGTGCATTGGTATTACTGCCAGTGGTTCTGTCACGCGCTCCATATGGAGATGCGCGGCCGGATGTTCGTCGAACCACGGGCGAGCTGAACCATGGGGCTGTTGAGGGCGATATTGTTGATGCTTGTCGGCGCTGTTCCCGCGCTGGCCGGTGGCGGTACGCCTTTGCAGCCCCTGGTCGATGCCGCCGCACCGGGCGCGGTGTTGCGGCTGGCGCCGGGCCTTTACGAGGGCCCGGTGCATCTGGTGCGTCCCCTGCGGCTGGTGGGGGGCGAGGGCGTGCATGTGGAAGGCAACGGGCAGGGGTCCGTGGTGGTGGTCGATGCGGCGGGCGTGGTGGTCGAAGGGCTGCGCGTGACGGGATCGGGGGACGATCACAAGACGAAGAACGCAGGGATCACCCTGACCAAGAAGGCCAGCGGCGCGGTGATCGAAGGGAACCTGTTGCAGGGGAACCTTTATGGCATCGACGTGCACGGCGCGAAGGATGCGATGATCCGCGGCAATGTGATCGAGGGGCGGCAGGGGCACCGGATGAACCAGCGGGGCAACGGTGTTTACGTATGGAACGCGCCCGGCACGGTGATCGAGGGCAACGACGTGCGCTGGGGGCGGGACGGGATATTTGTCAACACCTCCAAGCGGAACGTCTTTCGCGGCAACCGTTTCCGCGACCTGCGCTTCGCGGTGCATTACATGTACGCCAACGAGAGCGAGGTCAGCGGCAACCTGTCGATGAACAACCACCTGGGCTTTGCGGTGATGTATTCCAAGCGGGTCAAGGTGCTGGATAATATCTCCATCAATGACCGGGACCACGGTGTGATGCTGAACTTCACCAACCGGTCCGAGGTGCGCGGGAACTACGTGCAGGACGGCGCGAAGAAGTGCCTGTTCGTCTACAACGCCCACAAGAATGAAATTGCGGACAACCGGTTCGAACGCTGCGGCATCGGCATCCACTTCACCGCCGGGTCGGAGCGCAACGCGGTGACCGGCAACGCCTTTGTCGGCAACCGGACGCAGGTCAAATACGTCTCGACCAAGTGGCTGGACTGGGCCGAGGCGGGCAGGGGCAACTACTGGTCCGACTTTGTCGCGACCGATCTGGATGGCAACGGCATTGCCGACGGCACCTATCGGCCCAACGACAGTATTGATCAGGTCCTGTGGAGCCAGCCCGCCGCGCGGCTGCTGCTTGGATCACCGGCGGTGCAGCTGGTACAATGGGCACAATCGGAATTTCCTGCGCTGACACCGGGCGGCGTGATGGACAGCGCGCCGTTGATGCGCCCGGTGGAGATCGCCGTACCACAATGGGGAGGGGCGTCATGACACGCGAGACGGTTTTGCAGGTCAACGGGCTGACCCGGCGCTTCAAAGGCGCGGACGGGGTTGCCGATGTAACGCTGAGCGTGCGCGCGGGCGAACGGGTCGCGCTGCTGGGGCACAACGGGGCCGGAAAATCGACCCTGATGAAGGGGATTCTGGGCCTTTTGCCGATCGAAAGCGGCACGGCGCTGATCGCGGGACATGCGGTGGGCAGTGCAGCGGCACGTGGCGCGGTGGCCTATCTGCCCGAAGCGGTGGCATTTCACCCCGCGCTGACCGGGCGGGAACAATTGCGGCTGTTTGCACGGCTGGCCTAGCACCGCGAAATCCGAAGCCGACGCGCTGCTGGACCGGGTCGGACTGGAACACGCGGCGGACAGGCGCATCGGCACCTATTCCAAGGGCATGCGGCAACGGCTGGGCATGGCGCAGGTCTTCCTGGGCAAACCCGCGCTGGCGCTGCTGGATGAGCCGACAAGCGGGCTGGACCCCATTGCGCGGCACGATCTTTATACGCTGATCGACGCGCTGGCCGAGGAAGGCACGGGCGTGATGATCGCATCCCACGCCCTGACGGAGATCGAGGCGCGCACCGACCGCATTGCCATTCTGCGCAAGGGCGGGCTGGTGGCGGATGCGCCGCTGCATGAACTTTTCGCCAAGGCCAACATGCCGATCCGTATCCGGGTGCAGGCACAGGGCGACGCGGCGGGGCTGTATGACCGCTTTGGCGGGCAACGGGTCAACGGGGCGAAGGTGGAATTTGCCGTGACGCAAGATGAAAAGATGGCGCGGCTGGCGGAGGTCACCGCACTGGGCGCGCAGGTGTCCGATCTGGAGATCATACCGCCGTCGCTGGAAGACCTGTATAGACACTATTCAACGGCGGAGGACGCGACATGAGCCGTATCATCGCCATTGCCGCTGCGGAATTCCGTATCCTCAGACGCAACCGCTGGCTGATCATCGCGACTGCCCTTTTGTCGGTCTTCGCGTTGGCCCTGACGCTGGCGGGGGCCACCACATCGGGGGCGTTGGGGGTGGACCTGCTGACCGTGTCGGTCGCGTCGATGACGACGCTGGCGGTCTATCTGGTGCCACTGGTGGCGCTGTTGATGGCGTTCGAAGCCATCGCCGGGGACGCCGAACGCGGATCGCTGGCGCTGGTGCTGACCTATCCGGTGTCGCGCAGTGCGCTGCTGGTGGGGAAATTCGCCGCACACCTGTGCGGGCTGACCATCGCGGTGGTGATTGGTTTTGGTCTGGCGGGTGTGCTGGCCTTTGCCCTTGGCGGGGCAGGGGGGCGAGCCTGCTGGCACTGATCCGGCTGATGATCGGGTCCGTCCTGCTGGGTGCGGCGTTTCTGGCGCTGGGATATGTTGTGTCGGCACTAAGCCGCTCGGTCGCGGCGGCGGCGGGGGGTGCGGGGTTTGTCTGGCTGATCCTTGTGGTGCTGTATGATCTGGTGCTGCTGGCAGCGGTGGTCTGGGACAATGGCGGCGTGTTCAGCCGGCAGGTGTTTCCCTGGGTGCTGGCCGCGAACCCGGCGGATGCGCTGCGGCTGTTCAGCGTGACGGCATCGCCCGATCAGGCGCTGGTCACCGGCATGGGGGCGGCGGCAGCGGCCCTGCCGCAAGGGGCGGCACTGGTGTCGCTGTTGGTCTGGCCGCTGGCGGGGCTGATGCTGGCGCGGGTTGTGTTTGGACGGAGGGTGCCATGAGATTTGTACTGATGATGGGCCTGCTGATGCTGGCCGCCTGCAAGGAAGAACTGGCCGACGCGCCCGATCCGGTGTCGCTGACGGCGGAAAACGTCGCGCATTACTGCATGATGAACATCTCCGAACACCCCGGCCCCAAGGCACAGATCTTTCTGAGCGGTCTGCCCGAACCGATCTTTTTCGCGCAGGTCAGAGACGCATTTACCTATATCGCCAGCGCCGAACAGGAAGGGTATATCGCCGCCGTTTACGTCAACGACATGGCCCTTGCCCCATGGGACACGCCCGGTGCCGACAACTGGATGCTGGCGGGGGATGCGCATTTCGTGGTGGGGTCCGGCAAGGCCGCATGGCATGGGTGCGCCGGAACTGGTACCGTTTTCGGATCAGGTGAAGGCGCAGGATTTTGCCGCCCTGCACGGTGGCACATTGTACCGCATGGATACCATCCCCGACGCGGCCTTTCTGGCCCCGGTCGAGCTGGAGTTCCGGCAGGAGGAAAGCGGATGACACAGACAGGATTTTCACGCAGGCGGTTCTTGCAGATCACTGCCGCCGCGCCGATCATGGGGATGAGCCTGCCGGCACAGGCGGCAGCACCCGTCGCACGCTGGCAGGGGGTGGCCCTTGGCGCGGCGTCGCAGATCATTCTGCTGGGGTTGAGCGAGGGTGAAGCCGCGACGGTGTTCGCCCATGTGCGCGCGGAGATTGCGCGGCTGGAGGGGATATTCAGTCTCTATCAACCGCAATCGGCGCTGTCGCGGTTGAACGTAGCCGGGCGGCTGGATCGGCCTGCGCCGGAGTTGCTGGAAGTGCTGAGCCTGTCGCAGGGGGTCTGGCAGGCATCGCAAGGGGCGTTTGATCCGACGGTTCAGCCGCTTTGGCGGGCCCGTGCGATGGGGGAGGTCGAGGCGGCCCCGGTAGGCGATTTTGCGGATCTGCGGTTTACGGCGGATCGGGTGGTGATGAAGCCCGGTATGGCGCTGACCCTGAACGGGATTGCGCAGGGGTACATCACTGACCGCGTGGCGGCGTTGCTGCGGGCCGAAGGGCTGCGTGATCTGGTAGTGGATGCGGGCGAGCAGCGCGCGCTGGGGGAACGTCCCGGTGGCGGGGCATGGCGCATGGGTGTGGCCGATCCGGGGGGTCGGTTGCTGACGGAACTGTCGTTGCGGGACCGGGCGCTGGCCACGTCGTCGCCGCGCGGAACGGTGTTGCCGGGCGGGCAGGGGCATATCCTTGACGCGCGCACGGGCGAGGCCGCGCAGATGTGGCAGACCGTCAGCGTGACCCATGATGCGGCGGCGGTGGCCGATGCGCTGTCGACGGCGGCGTGTTGTCTGTCAGTGGCGGAAAGTGCGGCGATGCTGGCGCAGTTCGGCGGTGCCGAAATCGTCTATCGCGGCTAGCTTTTGCGGATCAGTGCGCGCAGCACTTCGGAATCCTCGATTGTGGCGGTCTGACCGTTGATGGCGACGCCGAAGTCCTGCATCTGGGTGAAGGTGCGCGACAGTTGCTGCGGGCTGGTGCCGATCTTGGCGGCGATCAGTGATTTGCTGTAGGGCAGCGCGAATTCCTGCCCGTCGGCGGTGCCCTTGGTCTGATCCAGCAGGAACTTCGCCAGCCGTTCGCGGATGGTCCGGGATTTGAGCCATTCGACGTCATCCACCAGATCGTGCAGCTTGTGATAGACCGACGCCAGTGACTGCGCCAGCACCGCGCGGTTGTGTTGCATCACGTCCAGCAGTTTCGCGCCGTTCACCGACAGCACCCGCAGGTCGGTCATCGCCTGGCAGGACGCAGGATATGCCTTGCCCAGGAAAGCGGCGGCTTCGGCCAGGCTGTCGCCCTTGTGGAAGGTCGCGATCAGCGTGCGGGAACCGTCGCGTTCATCGCGGGTGATCTGGGCCCAGCCTTCGAGGATCAGGAAAAGGTTGTTGGCGCGGTCGCCCTGTTCGAACAGGTATTCGGAGCGGGCCAGCCGGGTGATCGTGCCGGAGGCGAGGATGTCGGCCATTTCCTCATCGCTCATCGCGGCGCAAAGCACCGAATGGCGCAGCGTGGCGTGATCACTGTCGTTCAGAAATGCTGCGTCCATCAAATCCTGCCCCTGTCGCCGTTGCTGGCCCCCTGATTGGGGACCGTCTTTAATCTAGATCAAAGAGATAGCAAATATACCCACTATGTTTTTAGCAGGAATTGAGAATCCTCAAAGACACGACGAAGCAGTTTCTTATTTTAGCTCGGAGGCGTCGTTTTGCACAAAATGATGCCTGACGCACGAAGCGGCGCCAGCCCCGCCGCTTGAGGGACATGGGAAGGTTGGTCGGGATGGAAACAGCAATTGAAATCGCAGCCCAAGCCCCCATTTTCCGCCGTATGTCCACCTGCGACGTAGAGCGGCTTTTGCACCGTTCAACCGTGCGCGAGGTTGATCGCGGGGCGTCAATCTATTTGCAGGGGGAAGCGGCGCACAGCCTTTACATCGTGCTGGACGGCTGGGTGAAAACCTATCGCATGACCCCATGCGGCAACGAGGCGGTGGTGGGCGTGTTCACCCGCGCCAACAGCTTTGGAGAGGAAGCGGCGCTGGGGGATCGGAGTTTCATGACCGGGGCCGAAGCGGTGTCGCATGCGCGCGTGTTGCAGATCGACGCGCAGGTGGTGTCGCGGGCGCTGGCCGAGGACATGAAGCTGTGCCAGTCGGTGCTGTCGGGCACGATGGAAAGCAACCGCTGCCTTGTGCACCATGTCGAACAGCTCAAATCCCACACCGGCGGGCAGCGGATCGCGGATTTCCTGTTGTCGCTGTGCGGCGGCAAGACGGGCAACTGCACGGTGATCCTGCCTTATGACAAGGTGCTGATCGCGGCGTGGCTGGGGATGAAACCGGAATCCCTTTCACGTGCGTTCCGGCGCCTGCGGTGCTACGGTGTGACCATCAAGAGGGACCATGCGATCATCGACTCGGTCGAGCAGCTGGCCCATTATGCGGATGAAGACCCCGCCGAAGCATGGAGCGTTCGTCAATGACCCAAAAGCTGAGTGATGTTCTGAACGCGATTGATGATGCCAACCGCGCGGACCCCAAGCTTGAAGCGGATGACACGGGCACCAAACAGCCAGAAGCCTACCTTTACGGCCTGCGCATGACATCGGAACTGGACCGCCTTTTCGGTGACGCCGCCAGCGACGTCCTGCGCATTGCCGCGCGGGGCCAGCACATCGAACGCTGGCTGCTCAAACGCGCCGAATATCCCGAAGGCCGCGCCGGATACCTGAAATGGCGCCGCGATCAGGGCCGCGCCCACGGGGAACGTCTGGCCGGGCTGATGCGGGACGCCGGTTACCCCGACCACGACTGCGCGCGCGTTGGCGTGCTGCTGCGCAAGGAAGGGATCAAACGCGACCCGGAAGTGCAGCAACTTGAGGATGTTATCTGCTTTACCTTCCTGAAGTGGTATTTCGGGCCGTTCTCTGCTAAACATGCGGAAGACAAGGTTCTTGATATCGTGGCCAAGACGGCCCGCAAGATGTCTGCCGAGGCACGTAGCCGGGTTTTGGCAGAGTTTGACCTACCAGGCGCGCTTGCCAGCGCGGTCAAGGCCGCAGCCTGAGTTACGCGGCAACGAACAAGACCAACAGGAGGGCAATCAAGGCGGCAAGGGACATCACGACGCCGCCTGCCCAGCCTTCCACCCCGCGCAGTTCCAGATAATCCAGCAGCACCAGCCGCGCCTTGATCCATGCCACCACAAGGATCACGCAGCCGGTGATCAGCGGTGAAAGCCCGCTGAAATGCAGCGCCGTGCTGAAGGCGGTCAGGGCGGCAAGCGCGCCCCATGCGCGTATCAGGCGGGCCGGGGTCATAGCAGGTAGATCACCGGAAACAGCAGCACCCACACCAGATCGACCATGTGCCAGAACGCGGCACCGGTCTGGATCACGCGGGGCTGCGCGGACCAGCCGACCAGACCCAGCAGGACGATGCCCGCAAGGACATGGGCGGCATGAAACCCGGTCAGCAGATAGTAGAAGGTGAAAAAGCTGTGCGTCTCGAAGGTGATGCCTTCGGCGGATTTGGCGGCGTATTCAATGCCCTTGAGCCAGAGAAACAGCATCCCCAGCGCCGCTGCCGCCGCCAGCCAACCGCGCGCGGCGCGCGTGCTGGTGGCAATCACCGCCAGCGCGGCGAAAAGCCCCGATGTCACCAGAATGATCGTGTTGGTCCCGGCCAGTTCCACCATCAGGTGCGTGCGCGCGGCGGCAAACCCCGCAGGATCGGTCAGCCGCATACCCATGAAGGCCGCCAGCCCCGCGCCAAAGACCGCGATTTCGGAAAAGATCAGGACCCACATCATCACCTCGCCCGGCAGGCCCTTTTGCGTGCCTTCCTGCGGGATGGTCATCCCCCGTCGCCTACCAGTTGCCGGTAAAGCGCGGGCAGGGTGGTGATCAGGTGTTCAGGCTGGGCAATCACGGCATAACCGCCGGGACCGAAGAGGCGCGGAAACCAGCTTTGCCCCTTGGGATCGACGGTGATGCCAAAGACCGACTGCCCGCGCATCCGCGCCTCGCGCACGGCCTTGCGGGTGTCTTCGATGCCGTGCCGCCCTTCGTAATGGTCCAGATCGTTGGGTTTGCCATCGGTCAGCACCAAGAGCAGTTTGGATGCCTGCGGTGTCTCCGCCAGATCGGCAGAAACATGGCGGATCGCGGCCCCCAGCCGGGTGTAGAAACCGGGACGCAGGGCCGCCAGCTTGCATTCCACACGGTCGCTCATCGGTTCGGTGAAATCCTTGCAGCGTTCCACATAGACGCGGTCGCGGCGCAGCGATGAAAAGGCGTGGATCGCCAGCGGATCGCCGCAGGCGTGCAGGCCCCAGGCCAGTGCGGTCAGCGCCTCGCGTTCGATGTCGATCACCGCGCGGCCGGTGACCGCGCTTTCGGTGCTGCGCGAGGTGTCGATCAGGATGGAGACCGCCAGATCGCGCGCGGTCGGCCGGGTCTGGCACCACAGGCGGTCCTGTGCGGTGCCGGTGGCGGCCAGATCGGCACGGGCGCGGATGACCGATGACAGATCAAGCGCGTCACCGTCAGGCTGCGCCTTGAGGGTGACGGGGCGGGGGCGGAACGCCTCGAACTGGCGGCGCACGTTGCGGATGCGGCGCGCGGCGGCGGCGTCCTGCGGGGCAGGGGCGTCGGCGGGGTCGGTGTCGGTCGCGTAGACGCGGCAGTGGTCCTTGAGGTAGCTTTGGCTTTTGGCATCCCATTCGTCATAGGTGTGCTGTCCCGATACCGCTTCGCGGTTCACGTCAGACGGGGCCAGATCGAGGTTCAGCTTGAACCCGGTTGCTGAGCGCCTTGGAGATATCGGTCAGCGACAATTCCTCCAGATCGTCCATCGCTTTCTTTGCGGCGTCCAGATCATCGTCATCGGTGCGGCGGTTGAGGTTGAGGAAGTCGGCGAAGCTGAGGATTGCTTCGAACTTGTGCAGGATCAAACTGTCGCGCCGCTCTGTCTGGTCGGAGGCTTTGCGGGTGCCTTTCTTGGTGGTTTCCAGCGCCTCTTCCGCCTCGTTTTCGGGGCTGTCGGGGGCGTCGTTCGTGGGGGCGGGGGCGGATGCATCGGCGGGGATCAGGCGCGGCCAGAGCGGGACAGGCCGCAACGGACGATAGCCGCGTGGCGTTGCGGTCGGCGGGGTTTGCGGGGCGTCGCCCTCGCCCAGAATGAACCGGGCGAGCGTTTCGGCCGCGGCCTCCGACCGGGGCAGGGCGGTGCGGGGACGGGCGGCCAGATGGGCATCGCGAAGGTTGGCATAAAGCGGTTTGAAACCCGGGCAGGTGGTCAGCGTGCGCAGGGTCACGTCCTGCCCGGCGCGCAGGTATTCAAGGTCTGCGGCCAGCGGGTCGGTTTGCGGCACGGGGATGGCGCGCACATGGGCGGTGCAGGCGGCCAGCCAGGTGTAAAGCGCGCGGTTCAGGGCCGCGTCGGGAAAGATGTCCAGCGTGGCGGGCAGGCGCAGGATGCCGCCGTCAAAGCTGGCCTGCGGCACGGTTTCGGCCCATGTCCCCAGTTTGCGCCGCCAGCTGAGCCGGTGATGACTGGCCTGGGCGGCAACGGGGCGGATTTCGACCGAGGGGTCGCCGCCAAGGCCGCGAAACAGCACCACCAGCCGCGCGATTTCATGCTCCAGATGCACGGCGGCGTCGGGGAAAGTGGCGTCGGGCGCGTCCAGTCGGCTGGCCCAGCGGTGCCAGATCTTGCCGATGGTTTCTTCCGGCTCCCATGGCTCCAGCGCATCGGACATGGGATTAGCCGAAGACGGCGGTGACGATGTCGGCAAGCCCCTGCTGGACGTCCGCATCATCGCTGAGCGGTTCGATCATCGCGGCGTGGATGGCCTGCGGCAGGGGCATGCCCCGCGCGACCAGCGTTGCGGCATAGATCACCAGTCGGGTGGACACGCCTTCTTCCAGGTCCTGCCCTTTCAGCGCGCGGAACTTGCCCGCCAGCCGCACCAGGTTCTTGCAGCGCGCGGCGTCCAGCCCGCTTTCCTGCGCGACGATGGTGGTTTCCTGATCGGGCGGGGGAAAGTCGAAGGTGGCCGACAGGAACCGCTGCCGGGTGGAGGGTTTGAGGGTCTTGAGGATGTTCTGGTAGCCGGGGTTGTAGGACGCGACCAGCATGAAACCGGGGGCCGCTTGCAGCGTCTCGCCGGTGCGGTCGATGGGCAGGATGCGCCGGTCATCGGTCAGCGGGTGCAGCACCACGGTGACGTCCTTGCGCGCCTCCACCACTTCATCAAGGTAGCATATCGCGCCTTCGCGCACCGCGCGGGTCAGTGGGCCGTCGGCCCAGACCGTATCGCCGCCTTTGAGCAGGTAGCGCCCGATCAGGTCAGCGGCGGACAGGTCGTCATGGCAGGCCACCGTGTACAGGGGTCGGCCCAGCCGTGCGGCCATGTGGGCCACGAACCGCGTCTTTCCGCAGCCCGTCGGCCCTTTCAGCAGCAGCGGCATGTCGTTGCGCGCGGCGGCTTCGAAGAGGTCACATTCGGACCCTTGCGGCATGTAGAAGGGGGCGTCTGCCGCCCCCTCGTTGAGTGATGTGTTCAGGATGTTCATTCCGCAGCCACCTCCGCCGAGGCGGAGATGACCTCCCGCCGGGGGATCGCCACCGCGTAGATGAACAGGAACGCGCCCAACACCACCGCAATGCCGGAGCCGAAGCGCATCCAGTAGAACACCGCAATCGCATCCTGCACGTCCATGAAGTAATCGCCCTGCACGCGCTGTGCATGGGTCTGCACGGTGCCCGCGAAGGTCAGCACGAAGGTCATGAAGGTCATGCCGCCGACCATCAGCCAGAACGATGCCATGTTCAGCACCTGATTATAGGGATCACGCTGGCGCAGGATCGGGAAGGCATAGGTGAAGATCGCCAGATTGAGCGATACATAGGCCCCGAAGAACGCAAGGTGCCCGTGCGCGGCGGTAATCTGCGTGCCGTGGGTGTAGTAGTTGATCCCGTGCAGCGTATGCAGGAAGCCCCAGACACCCGCGCCGAAGAACGCCAGCGTGGCACAGCCCAGCGACCACAGAAGGGCCGCCTTGTTGGGATGATCGCGCCGGCCCTTCCAGACCATGACAAAGGCAAAGGCCATCATGCCAAAGAAGGGAATGACCTCAAGCGAGGAGAAGATCGAGCCGATCCACTGCCAGTATCCCGGTGTGCCGATCCAATAGTAATGGTGCCCGGTGCCGAGGATGCCGGAAAACAGCGCGGTGGCCACAATGAGGTACAGCCATTTCTCCACGATCTCCCGGTCAACACCGGTCAGCTTGAGCATCAGGAACGCCAGCACGGAGGCCATCACCAGCTCCCATGTGCCTTCGACCCACAGGTGCACGACGTACCACCAGTATTGCTTGTCCAGTGCCAGGTTCGACGGGTTGTAGAAGGCGAACAGGAACAGCAGCACCAGACCCCAGAGACCCAGCAACAGCACGTTTGTGATCGCCGTCTTGCGCCCCTTCAGCACCGTCAAGGTGATGTTGTACATGAAGATCAGCGCGGCCACGACGATGCCCATCTTGACCCACATCGGCTGTTCAAGAAACTCGCGCCCCTCCTTGCCCAGCAGCCAGTTGCCTTCAAACAGGTTGAACACATAGGTCACGACAACGCCCAGCGTCCCCAGCACGAGGATCGCAAGCTGAATGTAGGCCAGCATGGGCGAATGGATTTCACACTCCGATTCTTCGGGAATGACGAAATACGCAGCCCCCATGAACCCCAGCAGCAGCCAGACGATCAGGGAATTGGTGTGCAGCATCCGCACGATGTTGAACGGCAAAAGCTCTGACAGGGTGTTGGGGCTGACGTATATCCAGCCCGCAAGCAGTCCACCCAGAACCTGGATGGCAAAAAGAGCGAGGGCCACGGAGAAGTAGACCAGCGCAATGGATTGAGTTTGATATTTCATGTTTTCTACTCCTTAGCCCGCGTCATTCGGTGGCCAGTCCTGATTTCTGATGCTGTTCGTCCAGAGCAGAAATTCGCTGAGCGCGCGGTATTCTTCATCGGTCAGATTGAAGTTCGGCATTTGCCGCCGCCCCTCGATGCCCGTGGGCATGGCATCCATCCATCCCTTGAGCGCCTCGAACGCGGCTTCGGAATCATCCGCAACGCCCCAGCGTTCCATCACATTGCCGACCTCGGGGGCGAAATACGCACCTTCCCCAAGGATGGAGTGACAGTTGACGCAGGCGTTGTGTTCCCAGACGCGTTTGCCGTGGGCAACTTCTTCGGTCAGGCCCGCCACATCGGTGGAGGTGGTGACGATATAGCGATGGGAATGAACCGACAGTCCGATGAAAATGAGTATGAAAAACAATGACCCGCCATAGAATATATTGCGGGCCATGGAAGTCGTGAGAACGTCACGCATTCTTTACTCCTTAAGATTAGCAGGCCAATGCTGCCAAAATGGTCAAGGCCGCGCGGGGCGGCCTTAACGAAAGTCAAGAAGCGTTCAGTTGAAGGTCGCGAGGTACGCAATCACGTTTTCGATGTCGTCTTCCTTGCGCAATCCCGCAAAGCTCATCTTGGTGCCTTCCATGAATTCCTTGGGCTTGGTCAGATAGGCCGTCATCGATTCCTCGTCCCAGATCAGGCCATCCGCCGCCATCGCGGTCAGCGCATCGGAATACTTGAAATCCGCGTTCGCGCCAGCGGCCGCGCCGATGATCCCGTTCAGGGTCGGCCCCACCTTGTTCTTGGCGTTTTCGCCCACGGCATGGCAGGCCTTGCATTTGCGAAAGACCTTTTCGCCCTTGTCCGCGTCGCCGTCGGCCAGGGCCGGGGCGGCAAGGGCCAGCGTCAGCAGGCCAATGGAGAGTTTCTTGAGCATGTCTTTTCCCTTTCTTTAAGGTCAGGCCGCGCGGTGGCGGCGTTTGAGAACCGTACAGGTGTTCGGTTCGTGGAAGATCATCTGACAGCGAAGGCAGAGGATACATTCGTTCGGATTGATGCGGCCCAGCGTGTTGATCGCACCCACGGTGCAGTTCTGTTCGCACAGGCGACATTCGCGCCCGCACTGCGGACGGCGGCGCAGCCAGTCAAAGATCTTCAGCTTGGCCGGGATCGCCAGTGCGGCGCCCAGCGGGCACAGATAGCGGCAATAGGCCCGTTCGATGAACAGCCCCGCAAACAGGATCAGCCCGACAAACAGCAAGAAGGGCCAGGCGCGCACGAACCGCAGTGAGATCGCGGTCTTGAACGGCTCAGCCTCCGCCAGGACCAGCGCGTCCTTCATCGAATAGAACGACAGCGCCAGTATCGCGAGGAACAATGTGTATTTGATCACCCACAGCCGTTCATGCAGGCCGTTGGGCACGGCGATCTGCTTGATGCCAAGGCGGCGCGCGGCCTGATTGGTCAGCTCCTGCAGGGCGCCGAAGGGGCACAGCCAGCCGCAGAAAACGCCGCGCCCCCAAAACAGCAACCCCAGCGCCGTGAACCCCCACAGCACAAAGATCAGCGGCTCCATCAGGAAGACATCCCATTTGAAACCGGTCAGCAGCGAATGCACGAAGGCGACCACCTGCACCACGGACAATTGCGCGCCCAGAACAAGGCCGAGCCAGACAAAAGTCGTCAGCAGGAACGCCGTCCGGGTCCAGAGCCACAGGCGGGGGCGTTTCACGAAGGCGTCCTGCAGGAACAGGATGACCGCAAGGATGCTCAGCATCACCGCAAGGGTGATCAGCGGCACCTGCTTGTCCGCCCATGCGCTGCGCCAGACCGGAGGCGGGGCAGGGGGCGGCGGTGCCGGCAACAGGAAATCGGTGCCAAGGGTGAAAGGCACCGTGACCGGCAGGCTGGCTGCCCCGCGCGTGGCGGTCACGGTCACGCTGAAGGGGGCGGCAAGGTCAATCCGGTCGCGGGGGATGGCGAACAGGCTTGCCTCTTTCACTTGCGGGGCGCCTGCGGCCTGAAATCCATCAAGGCGCTGGTATCCGTCCGACAGCGGGGTAAAGCGGGTGCCGTCCTGTTCCAGGGTGATGCGGTCGAACACCCCTGATCTGCGCCATGCGGTGCCACGGTGCGATTGCAGGCCGCGGCTGGCCACCAGCAGCGCGTCATGGTCGGCAGGCAGGGCGGCCATTGCCTTGTGAAAGCCGGGCGCGCCCAGCAGGTTCTGCCCGATGGTGGCCGGGTCCAGCACGCTGACCCAGATTTCAAGGAACGTGCCGTCCTTGTCGGGGATCGGGGGATTGGCGTCGGGCAGGGCGGCGGCGGCCTCGCGCAGGGTGACGCGGCGGGTGGCAAAGGCCTCCATCTGCATCAGCGCGGCCCAGCTTGCGGGTTCAAAGCCGACCCGGTCCAGCCCGCCCCGGTCCGAATGGGCCAGGATGCGCGCGGTATGCAGGATCGAGGCGCGGATCACCCCGGTGGTGACGGTCGCGCGGCTGATCACGTCGGGCGCGCCGTCGGTCTGGTCCTGCGTGCGTGTCATCAGCCCGGCGAAGCCGTCGACGTAATCGGCGATGTCCTGATCTGAGATGCCCAGTGTCAGGATCGGTTCGGCATGGGCCACCAGTTGCGCGCCGGTGATCGTGCCTAGCGGGTCCACGCCGACAAGGATGTCCAGCGGCTTGCCGGAATACCCGGTGCTGCGCAGCACCTCCCGGTGGAGCCGATCTGCCCCAGCGGCGCGCGGTCACTGGCGGCCACGACCTGCCAGCGCGGGGCGGGTTCTGGGATCCGTTGCACCAGCACATCCACGTCGCCCACCCCCAGCAGCCGCGCGGCGGTGGCCGGATCAAGCGGGGTCTGGGCCCACGCGGAAAGGGTGCCCCAAAGGGACACCGCCAACGCAAGGATCAAAGGGTGTTTCATGCGCATTTTCACCTTGAAACCATCCTTGCCCGTGCCCGCCCGCCATCGTCTTGACCAAAGTCAAGGCTCCGGCCCGCCTGCGTGCGAGACCCTAGGGGTATCGGATTTATCGCAGTTTGGAGCCTTGGAAATGTCCATTTCATCACTTACCCGTACAGTTGCAGTTGGTGCCTTGTTGTCCCTCACCGCCAGCCTTGTATCGGCACAAGACAAGCCTGCTGATCATGCCAATTCGCCTTCCGGCGCCTATGAGCCGTCGATGACGACGCTGGGCCAGATCAAGGTTGAAATCCCCGGCCGCAAGCCCGGCGACCCGGTGATGACCCCCAGTGAATACCAGACATCGAACCAGATCTATTTCGAACGCTGCGCGGGCTGCCACGGGGTGCTGCGCAAGGGCGCGACGGGCAAGGCGCTGACCACCGACATCACGCGGCCCAACGGGTTTGAATACCTGCGCGACTTCATCACCTACGGATCGCCCGTCGGCATGCCCAACTGGGGCACCTCCGGTGACATGACCGATGAACAGGTTGACGCGATGGCGCGTTACCTGCTGCTGGAGCCTGCGGTGCCGCCCGAATGGGGCATGGCCGAAATGCGTGACAGCTGGCAGCTGATCGTCGCGCCTGCGGACCGTCCGACCGAAAAGATGAACGACATCGACATCGACAACCTCTTTTCCGTCACGCTGCGGGATGCAGGTCAGGTCGCGCTGATCGATGGCGCGAGCTATGAGATCAAGGCGATCATCGACACCGGCTATGCGGTGCACATCAGCCGCATCTCCGCCTCCGGCCGCTACCTGTTCGTGATTGGCCGCGATGCGCTGGTGAACATGATCGACCTGTGGATGGAGACGCCCGCGACGGTCGCCAAGATCAAGGTCGGGTCAGAAGCCCGGTCGGTCGAAACCTCCAAGATGAAGGGCTGGGAAGACAAATACGCCATCGCCGGCAGCTATTGGCCACCGCAATACGTGATCATGGACGGCGACACGCTGGAGCCGCTCAAGATCAAATCCACCCGTGGCATGATCTTCGACACGCAGGAATTCCACCCCGAACCCCGCGTTGCGGCGATCGTGGCCTCGCACTACCGCCCGGAATTCATCGTCAACGTGAAGGAGACGGGCAAGATCCTGCTGGTGGATTATTCCGACATCAAGAACCTCAAGGTGACGGAGATCGAAGCGGAGCGGTTCCTGCACGACGGCGGCTTTGACAGCACCAAGCGGTACTTCCTGACGGCGGCGAACGCACGCGGCAAGATCGCAGTGATCGACACCAAGAAAGGCGAACTGACCGCGCTGCTGGACAGCGAAGGGGAAACCCCGCACCCCGGTCGCGGTGCCAACCTGAACCACCCCGTCTATGGGCCGGTCTGGGCCACCTCGCACCTGGGCGATGATACCGTCGCGCTGATCGGCACCGACCCCGAAGGCAACCCCGATCACGCCTGGAAGATGGTGCAGCAGCTTTATGCACTGGGCGGCGGGTCGCTGTTCGTCAAATCCCACCCCACGTCGAACCACCTTTACGTCGACGCGCCCCTGAACCCGGATGCAGAGGTGTCCGCCTCCGTCGCGGTCTTCAAGGTGGATGAACTGGGACAGGAAGAACCCGAATACACCGTGCTGCCGATTGGCGAATGGGCGGGCATTGCCGAAGGGCAACCGCGCGTCGTGCAGGGTGAATTCAACCAGGAAGGCAACGAAATCTGGTTCTCCGTCTGGAACGGCGCGAACCTGGAGAGCGCGATCGTGGTCGTCGATGACAAGACGTTGGAGATGAAGCACGTGATCAAGGACGAACGCCTGATCACGCCCACGGGCAAGTTCAACGTCTTCAACACACGCGGCGACGTTTACTGACGTCACAAGCGTCTTGCGGGCGCGGCAGGCTTCTCCCGGCTGCCGCGCCCGTTCCCCCTCTGCCCCCCGTTCCGCCCCGAAGGGCCAACCAAGGACGCGACATGCTGAATGACACAGATACCCAAGCGGTCCCCGGCGCAGACTGGGGCGCAGATCAGGGGCAGGTGTTTCTGATCGGCGCAGGGCCGGGTGATCCCGAACTGCTGACGCTCAAGGCGCTGCGGATGATGAAAGAAGCCGACGTTGTGGTGCATGACCGGCTGGTGTCGCAGGATATCCTTGACCTGATCCCCGCCCATGTGCGCCGCATCGATGTGGGCAAGAAACCCAACCACCACCCCGTGCCGCAGATCGAGATCAACGCGCTTCTGGTGCGACTGGCCACGGGCGGCGCCAAGGTCGCGCGGCTCAAGGGCGGTGATCCGATGGTGTTCGGGCGCGGCTCCGAAGAAGCGGCCGTGTTGCGCGCTGCTGGAATACAGGTTTCCTTCGCGCCCGGCATTACCGCCGCACAGGGTATTTCCGCCGCCACCGGCGTGCCGCTGACCCATCGCGGCCTTGCGACGGGTGTGCGGTTTGTCACCGGCCATTGTCAGGCCAACCGCCCGCTTGATCTGGATTGGGCCGGGCTGGCGAACCCCGACACCACGCTGGTGGTCTATATGGGCCAAGCCAACATGCAGCAGATCGCGGGCGAATTGCTGGCGCACGGCCTGCCGGGGGATCATCCGGTTCTGGTCGTGGTGAACGGCACCCGCCCGAATGAGACAAGGCTTGTCACCCATCTGGCCGCGCTGGAGACCAAACGCGCGCAGATCCCCGTTCCCGGTCCGGTGCTTTTCATCATCGGGCGCGTGGTCAGCCTGCTGGACAGCAGCGGCACACTGGATGCCGACGCGATCCTCCAGGCACCGGAATTGCAACAGGTGTTGCATGGCTAAGACGACGTTCCCGATCATCCTGGCGCTTTGTGCCTCTCCCGCCGTGGCAGAGGGGCTGGCGCAGGATCATCAGGACCGTCTGGCCCATCTTGTCACCCAGGATTGCGGATCGTGCCACGGATTGAAGCTGACCGGGGGTCTGGGCAGTCCGATCACCCCGGACGCGCTTGAAGGGCACACCGTGGAAGGGCTCAAAACCATCATCCTTGACGGTATTCCCGGCACCGCCATGCCGCCGTGGCGTCCCTTGTTGAGCGATGACGAAGCCGCCTGGATTGCCGCCTATCTGCTGGAGGTTTCCCCATGAGACATCTTTTCGCCGCCCTTCTGGTCTGCCTTGCAGCGGTGCAGATTGCGTACGCCGAAGCGCAGGTGCACGCCACCGGCGATCTGGGCGTCGTGATCGAACGCACCAGCGGGTCGGTGCTGATCGTCGATCAATCGGACATGGATGTTCTGGCCCGGGTTGAGGGCTTTGGCGATCTGTCCCACGCCAGCGCGGTGTTTTCCCCCGATCAGCGGTTTGCCTTTGTCTTTGGCCGGGATGGCGGGCTGACCAAGCTTGATCTGGTGACCCAGCAGATCGCGGGCCGGGTGATGCAGGCCGGCAATTCCATCGGCGGTGCCATCTCCGATGACGGGCGGCTTGTGGCGGTGTCGAATTACGAACCCGGCGGCGTGCGCGTCTTCGATGCCGAAACCCTGGAGATGGTTGCGGATTTTCCCACCGGGTCCAAGACCATCGGTCTGGTGGATGCGCCGGGTGGGCGGTTCGTGTTTTCGCTCTGGGACGCGGGGGAGACTTGGATCGCGGATATGTCGGGCGATGCGCCCAAGGTCACAAAGATCACCGGCATGGGCGCCAACCCCTATGACGCGCTGATCACCGGCGACGGGCGGCGATATATTGTCGGTCTGTTCGGGGAGGACGGGCTGAGCACGCTGGATCTGTGGTCGGACGCGCCCCACGTGCAGCGCATCCTGCCCGGTTACGGTCGGGGCGAAGAACCGCTGCCGGTCTACAAGATGCCCCATCTGGAAGGTTGGGCGCTGGCCGGGGACCGTTTCGCACTGCCCGCCGTGGGCCGTCACGAGGTGTTGTGGCTTGACGCCCAGCGGCTGGTTGAACTGGGGCGCACGCAGACCCACGGGCAGCCTGTTTTTGCCGTGGCGCGTCCCGACGGGCGGCACGTCTGGGTGAACTACGCCCATCCGCACAATGACACCATCGAAGTGATCGACACCGCGTCGGGCGAGGTGCTGCGCACCCTCAAACCCGGTCCTGCGGTGCTGCACATGGAGTTTACCGCGCGCGGGCATCAGGTCTGGGTATCGGTCCGCGATGCCAACCGGATCGACATCTACGACACCCACACTTTCGACAAGATCGCAGAGATCCCGGCGCAAACGCCGTCGGGCATCTTCTTTACCGCAAGGGCCCATCGCATTGGGCTTTGAGAGGCACGACATGACGCTGGATGCGCTCGACTGGAGGCTGATGAACGACTGGCAGCGTGCGCTGCCGCTTGTGCCGCGCCCGTTCGAGGTGATTGCCGGGGAACTCAACACCACCGAAGATTGCGTGGTGGCACGGCTGAAGAACCTGCTGGAGACCGGCGTGATCAGCCGCATCGGTGCAACCTGTCGGCCCAACACGCTGGCCGCCAGCACGCTGGCCGCCGTCGCCGCACCGCCTGACAAGGTCGAGGAAATCGCCGCGATCATCAACGCGCAGGAAGGGGTCAACCACTCCTACGAACGGGAGAACAAGTGGAACATCTGGTTCGTGGCCACCGGGCCGGACCGGGCGTTCGTGAATGATATCCTGCGGCGGATCACCGAACAGACCGGGCTGCGGGTGCTGGATCTGCGCCTGCGCCAGCCCTTCAACGTTGATCTGGGCTTTGCGCTGGATGGCTCCAACGCGTTGCCTGCCCCGCGCGCCCAGACCGACGACATCGTGATCGAGGACAGCGACCGCGCGATCATGCAGGCGCTGTCCGAAGGCATGTCGCCCACCGCCTGCCCCTTTGCCGAACTGGCTGACCGGCTGGACCTGACCGAAGCGGCGGTGATCGACCGGGTGCGGGTGCTGGCCGAAGCCGGGATCCTGTCGCGCATCGGTGTCATCGTGCGCCACCGCGCGCTGGGATGGCGGGCGAACGCGATGTGCGTTTTTGTTGTTCCGCCGGAGGAAATCGAAGCCTGCGGGCGCGCGCTCACGGCGGTGCAGGGGGTAACCCTGTGCTATGAACGCAGGCCCGAACCCGATGTCTGGCCCTATACGCTTTATTGCATGATCCACGGCCGCAGCCGCGCCGAAACGCTTGACGTGCTCAGCCAGGCGCGGGTCGCGGCGAAACTGGTGCCCTACGCATATCGTGTGTTGTTCAGCACCCGCTGCTTTCGCCAGCGCGGTGCCTTGATTGATGTGTCTCAGGAGGGCCGCAAGAATGCAGATTGACGATACCGATCGCCAGATCATCAACGCGCTGCAAACCGGGTTTCCCGTGGCGCAGCGCCCCTTTGCCGTCGCCGCCGAACGGCTGGGCCTGACCGAAGATGACCTGATCGCGCGGCTGGCGCGGATGAAGGACGGCGGGATCATCACCCGCTTCGGCCCGTTTCTGGACGCCGCCGCGATGGGCGGGGCGTTCTGCCTGTGCGCGATGGAAATCCCGCATGCGGACTTCGACGCCATGACCGACATCGTCAACGGCTTTGATGAGGTCGCGCACAATTACGCCCGCGACCACCGGCTGAACATGTGGTTCGTGCTGGCCACCGAAACCCCCGAAGGCATCGCCGACGCCGCCACGCGGATCGAAGCGGCGACCGGGCTGCCGGTCTTCCGGTTCCCCAAGCTCAAGGAATTCTTCATCGGCTTCCGGGTGGCGGCATGAGCATTTCCGCCACCGACCGCGCGCTGATCAAGGCCTGCCAGGCCGGTCTGCCCTTCGTCCCGCAGCCCTATGCCCAGATCGCCGAGGGGCTGGGCATGAGTGAGGCCACCGTTATGTCCCGCCTCGACACCCTGCTGGGTCAGGGCATCATCCGCCGCATCGGCATCGCCCCCAACCACTACAAACTGGGCATGGCCGCCAACGGCATGACCGTCTGGGACATCGACGATGCAGAGGCCGAGGAGCTGGGCGCGCTTGTCGGCGCGATGGAGGACGTGACCCATTGCTACCTGCGCCCGCGCAAACGCCCCGTCTGGCCTTACAACCTTTTCGCCATGCTGCACGGCGCCACCCGCGACGAGGTGGAGGAAAAGCGCCAGACCATCGCCGCCCTGCTGGGGCCAGCGGTGCGCGCCCATGACATTCTCTATTCCACGAAAATCCTGAAAAAGACCGGCCTGCGGCTGGCGGCGAAAGGGGCGAACTGATGTTTCGACTGACGCAATACATGGAACAATTGATCACCCCCACACCGCCCCGCGCGCGGCGGGGCGAGGTGCGCCCGGTGGTGATCTGGAACCTGACCCGCCGCTGCAACCTCAAGTGCCGCCACTGCTATACCACGTCCTCCGACAACATCTTTCCGGGAGAGTTGTCGACCGAACAGGCGCTGGGTGTCATCGACGATCTGGCCGCCTTCAACATCCCCGCGCTGATCCTGTCGGGGGGTGAACCGCTGTCGCGGCCCGATCTGTTCGAACTGGCCGCCTATGCGCGCAAGAAGGTGCGGTATCTGGCGCTGTCCACCAACGGCACCCGTATCGACATGAAATCGGTGAAACAGATCGCTGACATCGGCTTCAACTATGTGGGCATCAGCATCGACGGCGTCGGTGCGACAAACGACTGGTTCCGGGGTCAGGAAGGCGCGTTCAACGAAGCGCTGGCAGGCGCGCGCCTGTGCAAGGCGCATGGCATCAAGGTGGGCCTGCGCTTTACGCCCACGGAAGACAACGCAGGCCAACTGCCCGATATCCTCGATCTGTGCGAGGCAGAAGGGATCGACAAGTTCTACATGTCGCATCTGGTCTATGCCGGGCGCGGCAACAAGAACCGGGGCGAAGACGCGGGCCACACCCGCGCCCGCGACTGCGTTGACCTGTTGATCGACCGCGCGTGGAACGCGCTGCA
Source organism: Sulfitobacter rhodophyticola (assembly GCF_041281685.2). GTDB lineage: Bacteria > Pseudomonadota > Alphaproteobacteria > Rhodobacterales > Rhodobacteraceae > Sulfitobacter. The sequence continues at coordinate 33,230 of NZ_CP166253.2, forward strand.
GGACGGACGACACTTCGAAGTCGTAACCGGCAACAATGACGCCGACGCGGTGCGCTTTCTGAACTGGGCGGCTGCGCGCTTTGACCCCGAACAGATCGAGCATCTGACCGCGCACCTTCAGGCCTGGGGCGGCAATTCATCCGGCGTGGGTGTGGCCAACATCGACCCCACCGGCAAGGTGCACCCCGACACCTATTGGTCCGATTACACCATCGGCAACGTGAAAGAAGCCAAGTTCACCGACCTCTGGACCGGCCCGGATGAGATGCTGGCACTGCTGCGCACCCGTCCACGCCCCCTGAAAGGGCGCTGCGGGGCCTGCGCGCATCAATCTGTCTGCGGCGGCAACACCCGTATTCGCGCCCTGCAACTGACCGGCGACCCGTGGGAGGAAGACCCCGCCTGCTATCTCGATGACGCCGAGATCGGGCTTGAAACGGCGGAAACCCCCCGCGTTGCCTTGCGTAAATTCACCGGGAGGCGACATGATCCAGCGCATAATTTCACTTAGCCTGCTGGCGCTGCTGCCCCTGTCCCCGGTCGCGGCGCAGACCGATCCGGCGGTGGTCTATGCCACCCATTGCGCGGTCTGTCACGGCGATGACCGTCTGGGCGGCCTTGGGCCTGCGCTGATCCCCGAAAGCCTGCACCGCCTGAAGGGTGAGGCGCTGGCGGCGGTGATATCGCAGGGCCGCATCAGCACCCAGATGCCGGGCTTCGCCGATCAGATCACGCCCGAAGACATGGCCACGCTCGCCGCCTATCTCCACACACCGCTGCCGGAAATTCCCGTCTGGGACGCCGCGCGCATTGCCGACACGCTGGAGGAAAACCCAGACTATATCGCCCCCGACGCGCCCCAACATGACGCCGATCCGCTGAACATCTTCGTCGTGGTGGAGACTGGCGACCATCACATCAGCATCGTGGATGGAGACAAATTCGAAGTGCTGGCGCGCCTGCCCACGCCGCTGGCCGTGCATGGCGGCCCCAAGTTCAGCCCCGATGGCCGCTTCGTCTTTGTCATGTCGCGCGACGGCTGGGTGCAGAAGATCGACCTGTGGTCCATGCAGGAGGTCGCCCGCCTGCGCGCGGGCGTCAACAGCCGCAACATCGCGATGTCGAAGGACGGCAAACATCTGGCGGTGGCCAACTACCTGCCGCATACGCTGACGATCCTGTCCACCGCCGACCTGTCGGTGGAAAAGATCTTCGACGTGGCCGACAAGGACGGCGTCACGTCCCGCGTCTCCGCCGTTTATCAGGCGCCGCAGCGCGACAGTTTCATTCTGGCATTGAAGGACATTCCGGAGATCTGGGAAGTCGCGACCGACCCCAATGCCGACCCGGTCTACGAAGGTTTCGTGCACAGCCGCGAAAAGGGCATGATCGAAGGCATCCCGTCTTCGCAAGGCCTGTTCGCCCGCAAACGGATCGAAGTGTCCGAACCGCTGGACGATTTCTTTTTCACCCCCGATTACCGTTTCCTGATCGGGGCCGCGCGCGACAGTGATCGTGGCGTGGTGGTCAACCTGAACGTGGGCCGCGAAACCCACGAATTGCCACTGTCGGGCCTGCCGCATCTCGGCTCGGGCATCTCGTGGGAATATCAGGGCCGCCGCGTCATGGCGACGCCGCACCTGCGCGAGGCGCGCCTGTCCGTGATCGACGTCGAAAGCTGGGAGGTGGTCGACCAGATCGACACCATGGGGCCGGGGTTCTTTCTGCGCAGCCATGAGAATTCGCAATACCTGTGGTCGGACGTGTTCTTTGGCCCCAACCGCGACGTGATGCACGTGATCGACAAGGACAGCCTCAAGATCATCAAGACCCTGCGCCCCGCGCCGGGCCAGACCGCCGCACATGTGGAATTCGACCGCGACGGCAAACACGCGCTGGTCAGCCTGTGGGAACTCGACGGCGCGGTCATCGTCTATGACGCGGCGACACTGGAAGAAGTCAAACGCCTGCCCATGCGCAAACCATCGGGGAAATACAATGTATTTAACAAGATCACCTTTTCAGACGGCACCAGCCATTGACCGGCCCGTTCTTGTCGTCACCCACGGCTCCCCTTCGCAGCCGGTGGTGCAGGAAATCGCGGTGCTGGATCTGGCGCAGCGGCTGAATTCGCTGCTGCCGAATGCGGTCGTGCGCGGCGCGACGCTCGCGGCGAAGGGATCGCTCGACCGGGCGGTGGCGGGGCTGGACAATCCCATTGTCTGCCCGTGGTTCATGTCGGATGGCTGGTTTGTCGGCACCCATCTGCCCAAGCGTCTGCGCGCGGCGGGGCTGGCACGTTGGGACGCGACGCCGCCCATGGGCCTGATGCCGGGGCTGGGGCGACTGATGCGCGACCGGGTGCAGGCGCGGCTGATCAGAATGGGGTGGAAGGCGGCGGGTACCACGCTGATCCTTGCCGCCCATGGCTCCCCCACCAGCGGCAAACCGCGCGCGGCCACCGAAAGGGCGGCGCTGGCGCTGGCGCGTCATATTGACCTCAAGGCGGTCCTGCCCTGCTATGTGGACGAAGCGCCCGCCATCGCGGATACCGCGCGGGTGGAGGGCCCCGCCATCGTGCTGCCGTTCTTCGCCGCGCGCGCGGGCCATGTCACCGGTGATCTGCCTGCCGCGCTGGCGGCGGCGGATTTCACCGGCCCGGTGCTGGACCCGGTGGGCGTCTGGCCCGAAACCCCCGCGCTTGCCCTGGCCCCCATCACGGCCCTTTGTGCAACACGGCGGGCGGAGGTATGAACGATGACCGCCCCTGGCCGCTGTGGAAACTGGCGCTGGTGCTTTATCCCTTCGCGGCCGGTGCGGTGGCGATCAACCTCTTCATGGCCAGCCTTCTGGCCCCGGTGATCGGGCTTGATCCGATGTCTCCCATCACGGCGCTGATCTGGTCTGTCCCGCTGGGCATCCCTGCGGCATGGGCCTTCGCCCGCTGGGCGCGGCGGCTGATGGATGAAGCCGACGGGCGGACTTGACATAGGTCAAGGCAGCGCCCCTCCGGCCCCGGTTTGATGGCAGAAACCAAGGGGGACGCCTGCATGAATTATGACGCCTTTTTCACCGACCAGCTGGAGCAATTGCAGGCCGAAGGCAATTACCGCGTCTTTGCAGAACTGGAACGCGACGCCACGGAGGCCCCCCATGCCGTGCTGCACGCGGCGGACGCGGCGCGGCCCGTCACGGTCTGGTGTTCGAACGATTACCTTGGCATGGGCAAGGCCGCTTTCGTGCGCGAGGCGGTGGCGCAAGCCGCCCTTCAGGACGGCGCGGGGGCAGGGGGCACGCGCAACATCTCCGGCACCGCCACCCAGCACGTCGCACTTGAGGCCGAGCTGGCCGATCTGCATGGCAAGCAAGCAGCACTGCTGTTCACCTCCGGCTACGTGTCGAACTGGGCCGCCCTTGGCACGCTGGGCGCGCGCCTGCCGGGCTGCACCATCCTGTCGGACGAAATGAACCACGCCAGCATGATCGAAGGCATCCGCCATTCGCGGGCGAACAAGGTGATCTGGAAACACAACGACCCCGAGGACCTGAACCGCAAGCTGTCTGCCGTGCCGCCCGGTGGCGCGCGTCTGGTGGCGTTTGAATCGGTCTATTCCATGGACGGGGACATCGCGCCCATGGCCGAAATCCTCGACGTGGCCGAAGCCCATGGTGCGATGACGTACCTGGATGAAGTCCACGCCGTCGGCCTTTACGGCCCGCAGGGCGGCGGCATCGCCGAACGCGAAGGGCTGGCCGACCGCGTGACCGTGATCGAAGGCACGCTGGGCAAGGCCTTTGGCGTGATGGGCGGCTATATCGCGGGATCCGCGGCGCTGTGCGACTTCGTGCGCTCCTTCGCCAGCGGCTTCATCTTTACCACCGCCCTGCCGCCCGCATTGGCCGCAGGCGCGCTGATCTCTATCCGCCACCTGCGCCGCAGCGATCTGGAACGCCGCCGCCAGCAAGCAAACGTGGCCAAGCTGCGCGCCCGTCTGGATGCGCTGCACATCCCGCACATGAACAACCCCAGCCACATCGTTCCGGTGATGGTCGGTGACCCGTTCAAGGCGAAGTTCCTGTCCGACACCCTGCTGGAACAGCACGGCATCTACGTCCAGCCGATCAACTATCCTACCGTGCCCAAGGGCACTGAACGCCTGCGCATCACCCCGTCACCGCTGCACACCGGCGAAGACATCGAACGCCTCGTCGCCGCGCTGCACGACCTGTGGTCGCAATGCGCGCTCAGCCGGGCGGTGGCATGACCGCCGCGGATTAACATAATAGTTCCTATAGGTCAGAATGACTTACTTAAAGAAGCCAGACTTCTTGGCGGTGCGAATGGCTGGTTAGAGCCCAAAGTGGAAGTGCTCCAGCGCCAACGCTTGCAGTTGCAGAAACGAAATCGTCCGAAGTCATCGCGACAATGATTACGAAGGACATGCCCGACAGTCACAGGATCCGGGTTATTTTGCAGCATCCCTCACTGGAGGCTTAAATGATACGATCGAAGGGGGCATTTTTCGGCAGGGCGGGCATGGATGTGGACTTCGGTGTCCCCCGGCACAGTCTCGAGTCGCGTCAGCTTACGGAACTGATGACGATAACCATAATAATAGAATAAATTGCGATGCCGCCGCCAATCAGATAGATACCCCAGTTTTTCGTCACGGTCGCTGTCGCAATGGAACGCATCTGGAAGAGCAAATCTGGCCATGTATAGGATACAAAGTCGCCCTGCGTCAGGACGGCCTGAATGCGCCCTTCGTCATCAACCACTGGCAAACGGCGGAAGCGTTCGTTCGACATGATGCGCAGCCAGTCAATCATGTCGTCGGTCTCGCGAGCAACGCGGGGACTCTCCGTCATGATTTGCGAAAGTGTGGTTGTTTTGGCGTCCAATTCGTTGACCACGAGTTTGTTCATCACATCACGCTCGGTCACGATTCCTATGACCTTTTCGTCCTCGTCCACAACAATTACTGAGCCAAAGCTCTTTTCTGCCATGGCCTTTGCGGCGTCGTAGACTGTCGTGCCGGGCCCGCGCGTGAGAGGTTTTTGCTTCGAGGCATACTCTGGACGATCCATGAGGCGGTTGCCGGGACGGTCTGCTTTCTGTGGCATATTATTTCCTTCGGATCCTTGTCATGTGATTAGTTAGTCCGAACAGACAGCTAGCGCAGCTGCCTTGGATTGCCAGCGACGCGCCATAGCACATGACCAAGCCTGCTTTGAGGCTGAGAGAGATCATTGCTTGCCGCAAGGGCTGACGGCAGCTCCGTCCCGCATCTGGTGAGTTCGTACAACTTGCAGCGAACGGCAGCGCGTCTGGGACCAGCCGTTCATAGATCGCACGGCGAAAGTGCCGGGAGGAGCCCATGGCCGCCATTGTGATTTCTTTCTGCGCGCGTTCGCAGCACGGATTTTCCTGCGGACGCGCAAATTCTCGCATCGCGGTGCGGCGGGAAAACCTGCCATTGGTGCAATGCAAGATAAATCTGTTGGGGGCTATTCACAGATCGCGGTGCAAGGACGGACGAATTCCGTGCGGGTCGCGCTGACGGGTGGACTGACAAGTAAGCAGGTGTCATCTGATGTGGACGTTGGCCCATTCACCTTGAACAAATGGGTCACAGCGCATCGCGACACCGGGGTGGTATCGGATAACGACCTCGACCTTGCCCCGTGGCGGTATCCTGAGTTTCACCCCGCCATTCTGCCTGACAACGGCTGAGGCAGATGAAATCGCCACAAAGACGGCGAGGGCAGTGAATTCTGTTCTTGGGCGTTAGGCCTTGATGGCTCGGAGGCGGCGCACCATCTCCTCCGGGCCATCGCGCGCCATTCTCCCAAAGATGATAGCAGTTTGGCGGTGCTTCGCCGAATACTTCGCGCCTGCTTGTATTGGCTTTTACCTGTGGCAGATGGGAATGACTGTAATGGGCTCAGAGGTGGTTCGGTTTGTTTGAACAGTTTCAAATCCACCCATTAATGAGCCGATATTCGTCTGAGTTTCAGAAGGCCGTCTTGTAGGTGCGTTCCGCAAGGGGCGTATCTGCAATAACCCGCTTAAGACGCCCGATCATAAGCTCTTCGGCCCGGTTAAGGCGCTTGGCCGGGTTCGTTACCAGATAAATGTCCACTTCCGGCGGGTCTGCGTAGGGCGGCAGACGCCAGAGGCGACCACTGGCCACGTCCCGTTCCGTCACGTGGATCGGCAATGATCCGATCCCAAGCCCGCACTCGATCATCCGCCGCACCTCTTCAAGCTGAGAGGAACGTCCGACGACATCGTAGTCCAGCCCCCATTTGCTGCGCAGTAAGGCGACGGGCCGCAGAGCATCGTTGATATCCTCCGTATCGAACGAGACGGCCGCATGATCATGCAGATCAGACATGTTCAGGTTCTCGCGGCCGAACAGCGGATGTGACGGACCACAAAAAAACCCAAAAAATTCTCGATAGAGCAAATCAAAATCCACGTCCGGGAACTTGCGATTCACAAGACAGATACCAAAGCTGGCATGTCGTTCTCGCACCGCCTGTATCACTCTTGCGCTGGTGTCGATCCGGATGCTGAAGCGGATGTTTGGGTGATCCCGGCTCAGTGCTTTCAATTGGTCGTCCAATAGCGGGGTTACGACGTGGCTGGCCAGAAGTATTTGGATCTCGCCGGAAATCTCGTTCACAGCCTCGCGTACCGCTTCGGGAAGCTGCCCGACCCCTCCGAACATATCGCTGCATTCTGTATAAAGCCTGCGCCCGGCCGCAGTAAGACGAAACGTGCCATGACCACGATCAGCAAGACGGCAGCCAAGCTCGATTTCAAGCCGCTTCAACGCGAGGCTGACCGAAGGCTGACCGCGCAGCAGCCTATGCGCGGCAAGGGTGATGCTTTGTTCTTCGGCAATCACAAGGAAGGTGCGCAGCAGGTTCCAGTCCAACTGGAGAACAAACTTGGTATCGATGTCGACAGACATTAATCAAATCAATCTCAAGTATTCAGGCTATCAATTTGCCCAATTCTGCGTTGGCGTGCAACAGTCTTTGTAACGTAGGGGAATATCCTTGTCCGACGCAAACATGCAGGTCGATCGCCGTCCTTGGCTTTTGTTGTCACCCGCGCTGGTGTTCATCACCGCGCTCGTGGTCATCCCAATGGCGTTCATCCTTGTCTATTCGTTCTATGAAAACGTCGACCTCGCAGTGGATGTGCCCGCCATCCAGTTCGGCAACTGGCAAGAGCTTCTTACCGACAGCTACTACCACACGGCCATCTGGAAAACGCTGCGCCTCTCGCTGATTGTCACAGTGCTGGCCGCCGTCTTGGGTTATATCCCTGCTTATGTGATCGCGATGACCCGCTATCGGCACAAATGGTTGCTGCTGCTTCTACTGATCCTGCCGTTCTGGGTCAGCTTCATCATCCGCACGCTGAGTTGGATTCATATCTTTGGCAATCAAGGGGCGCTGAACGGGCTGATGAACCTGCTCGGTCTGGGCGATTTGCCGTTCCAGATCATGTATACCGAGTTCACAGTAATCGTGGGGTTCATCCACGTCTTCCTGCCTTACATGATCCTGAATGTTTATGTCAGCCTCGAAGGCATCGACGAAAATCTGGAACCGGCGGCCCGCACCTTGGGTGCGACCCCGTGGCAGGCGTTTCGCGAGGTTACGCTTCCGCTGTCATTGCCAGGGCTTGCGGCGGGGTCGCTGCTGGTTTTCGTTCTGACTGGCGGCAGCTATGTCACTCCGCTTATCCTCGGCGGGCCCAGCGATTTCCTCTTTGGCAACCTTGTCTATGACGCTGTCGTGACCGAGCTCAACTGGCCGATGGGCGCGACACTGTCCTTCACGCTTCTGTTCCTGCTGGGCAGCGTTGTCATCCTCTACAGCCGCCTGATGGGGATGAACCAGCTGGCCAAGGCGTTCGGGTAGGATGTCATGATGAAGCCGCGCGTCTGGACATTGCTGAAGTTCTACACGCTACTGGTCTATGGCTTCATGTTCGCGCCCATTTTGGTGGTGCTGATCCTCGCTTTCAACTCTTCGCAATTCGGGGGCTTCCCGATCGAAGGTTTCTCGCTGAGATGGTTCTACAAGCTGGCCGAGAACGAGGCCATCGTGCGCGCGTTGCGCACCTCACTTTTGCTTGGCGCGCTGACCGCGCTCATCGCCACGACGCTTGGCATCCTCGCCAGCATGGCACTGGTGCGCTACCAGTTCCGTGGCAAGCAATGGATCACGACTTTCCTGATCTCACCTGTCTTGGTGCCGGAAACCGTTCTGGCTGTCGGCTTGTTGATCTTCCTGCGCTGGCTGCACATGCCGCGCAGCTTCCTGCTTTTGCTGATTGGGCATTCGATCATCGCTTTGCCTTTCGTGGTGCTGGTCGTGCAGGCACGCCTGATCGGCATCCGCAAGGACTACGAGGAAGCGGCGCGGTCGCTTGGGGCAAATCCAGTCCAGACCTTCTTCCAGATCACCCTGCCGCTCTTGACGCCTGCGGTATTCGCGGGCGCGCTTTTTGCCTTCACCATCTCGTTTGACAATATCACCGCCACAATCTTCTGGCGGCCTTCGGGGATGGAGACGGTCCCGACCCAAATCTTCGGAATGCTGCGCAATTCCGTCAGCCCGGAAATCAATGCTCTGGGTTTTGTGATGATTTGCATCACTGTGGGCCTTCCGCTTCTGGCGGGTGGACTGGCCCGGTACTTTTCACGCCGAAAAATCTGAACCAACATGGGAGACAAGACATGACCAGGAAATATGACAGCGTGACACGCTACGAACGCCTGCGCGAAGCGGTGGGCAACGCCGATGTGGATCGCCGGACGTTCTTCAGCCTGCTGGGATCCGCCGGAATCACCGCAGGTCTTTCGGGCGGTATCATGACGACGATGGCCACCCAGGCCCGTGCCGCTGGCACCGAACTTCATTTCGAAGGCTGGGGTGGCGTCGTTTCCGAGGCGCTGCGCAAGAACGCCTTTGACCCCTACGAGGCCGAGACCGGCAACAAGGTGGTCGACGCCACCTTTGGCGGCGAGAACGAGGTACTGACCAAGGTGAAAGCCGCTGGCAGCACGGACGGGCACAACATCCTGCACAGCTCCGGGATCACCTGGTACAAACGCTGGGTTGATAATGGCTATCACGTGACACTGAACGAGGCGAATATTCCCAACCTCGCCAACGTCATGCCCGCGATGATCGATCCGTTCCGCAAGATCACGCCCGATGGTCTGTCAGCTGTGCCATATGACTACGGCACCACGGGCATCGCCTATAACACCGAGCATGTCAGCAAAGAAAAGGCGATGGAACTCGGAGCCAACCTGCTGCTCGATTCTGAGCTGAAAGGCAAGATCGGCGGCTGGGGCGGCGACTGGGCCAACCGGGCGTGGTATGGTGCCCTGCAGTCAGGGCAGGATCCGAACAACATTCAGGATTGGGACGCGGTCTGGGACAAGGCGCGTGAGCATCGCGATCTGGTGCTGAAATACTGGTCGTCGGGCGCTGAATTGATGGACCTGCTGGCCAAGGGCGAGATTTACGTCACCGAGGCGTGGTCTGGCCGCGTTGCAGCACTTCAGGCACAGGGTCATCCGATTGCATACATGGACCCGCCTAACGGCTTGGCCTGGATGGAAACCATGTTCGTCCTGAAAGGCTCCCCCATGGAAGAGGCCGAAGCGCTTTTGAACTTCATGCTTGATCCCGAAACCGCCATCGCGGTGGCCGTGGGGCAGAAATATCCGCCGTCGCTTGACCCGACCAAGGTGGACATGCCCACAGAGGTTGCGAACCTGCCCGCGTTTGACCCGACCGGCAAGCTCGAAGGATTGGTGTTCCGTGATCCGGCAGCCTGGAATCCGCACGAGAAAGAGCAGGGCAAACAGTGGAACCGCGTCCAGAAGGGCGGCTGATTCAGTCTTCGAGGCGGGCCACCGATGGATGGCCCGCTATTTTACCAAATCGAACGGACGACTTTCATGGCGCGCGTTGAACTTACCGACATTCGGAAATCCTTTGGTGCCGTGCAGGCCGTGAAAGAGGCAAACGTGGTGTTCGAGGAAGGATCCTTCACCACCCTGTTGGGCCCGTCAGGCTGTGGCAAGACCACGATCCTGCGTATGGTGTCAGGGCTGGAAGCTCCGACCAGTGGCGATATCCTGATCTCTGGCCGCCGCATCAACGATGTGCCCATCCACAAGCGCAACCTCGGGCTGGTGTTTCAGAACTACGCGCTGTTTCCACACCGCACCATTGCCGAGAATATCGCATTCGGTTTGAAATACCGCGACTTGCCCAAGGCCGATATCGCGCAAAAGGTGACCGAGGCGTTGGACATTGTCCGCCTGCCGGGGGTGGAAGATCGCTATCCGACACAGCTCTCAGGCGGCCAGCAACAGCGCATCGCCCTGGCCCGTGCCATCGTGATCGAACCCGACGTGCTGCTTCTGGATGAGCCGCTATCGGCACTCGATGCCAATCTGCGCGAGGAGATGCGGGTTGAGCTGAAAGCAATACAGGACCGCATTGGCGTGACTTCCATCTTCGTCACCCATGATCAGTCCGAGGCGCTTGCAATGTCTGACAAGATCATCGTCATGAGCGCCTACCAGATCGAACAGATCGGCACGCCCGAAGAGGTCTACAATACACCGGCTTCCGAATTCGTCGCCAGATTTCTTGGCGCGTCCAACCTGCTTGATGCCGGGGTCACCTCGCGGACGGCAGATCATGTTGTGCTGGAAACAACCGAATTTGGCCGCACCCCCGTACCGATGAGCCATGCCGGAACTCTGGGCGACAGCCCCGATGCCATGCTCATGGTCCGCGCCGAAAAACTCAATCTTGCGCCCGCGTCGAACGAAGGCGTCAAGGCTCTGGTTGATGCGGTCGACTATCAGGGCCAGCTCGCGCGATATTTCCTGAGCATTGACGGGACGCAACTGCAGGCCATGAACATGATCGACGGTGCGCCATTCGGCGTCGGGGAAACGGTCTCGCTTCAGCTCAACCCTGACGCTTGCTGCGCGCTGCCGCGCGCAGACGCATCATGAGCAGGCTCTTCTATCAGACGCGGCTGGACCGACCCGAGCTTGACCGCGCCGAGGGCATTTACCTCTGGGACAAATCGGGCAAGCGCTATATCGACGGTTCGTCCGGCGCGATGGTCAGCAATATTGGACATTCCAATCCCCGTGTTCTGGACGCGATGCGCCGTCAGATGGACAGGTCCACCTTCGGCTACCGTTTGCATTTTCGCACTGAAACCAGCGAGCAGCTGGCGGACAAGGCCGCCGCGCTGGCCCCCGCGGGGTTGGACCGTGTTTTTTTCGTTTCCGGCGGTTCCGAAGCCACTGAAAGCGCCATCAAGTTGGCGCGTCAATACGCGCTCGCCCGTGGTCAGGCGCAGCGCTCCAAGGTCATATCCCGCACCCCTTCCTACCATGGTTCGACGTTGGGCGCGCTGGCTGTGACGGGCTATGGCCCGCTTACGGCACCCTTCGAGCCGATGATGCGCCCGATGCCCAAGGTGCCGGCGCCAAGGGCCTATCTCGATGGCCTTGACCCCGACGATCCGTCCACAGGCGCGCATTACGCTCAAATGCTCGAAGACATGATCGTGTCCGAAGGGCCAGAAACCGTGCTTGCGTTCATCCTGGAGCCGATAGGCGGGGCTTCAACCGGCGCGCTCGTGCCCCCGGCGGGTTACATGCAAGCCATCCGCAAGATCTGCACTCGCCACGGCGTTCTGCTGATCCATGACGAAGTGATGAGCGGCGGTGGGCGAACGGGGCTCTTTTTCGGTGCGGACCACTGGGGCACATCTCCTGACCTCATCTGCCTGTCGAAGGGTTTCGGCGGGGGCTATGTCCCGCTGGGCGCGGTGATCGCCCGCGATGACATGGTCGAGGCGGTGCTCGATGCAGGCGGATTTGCCCATGGCCATACCTATGCCGGCAACCCGCTTGCTTGCGCCGCAGGCCTTGCGGTGATCGAAGAGATTGAGCGCGAAGGACTCACTGAAAACGCCGCGCAGATCGGCGATCTTCTGAAAGGGCGGCTGGATGCGCTGATGCAGCGCTACCCGCTCATCGGTGACGTGCGTGGCAAGGGACTGCTCCTTGCGTTCGAACTCATGGCCGATCGCGGCACGAAAGCCCCACTGTCCGCAGACCTGAACGCCTGCACCCGCCTCGTTGAAATCGCTTACGCCCACGGCCTCATACTTTATTCACGGCGCACGCGCGGCGGCTATTCGGGCGATCACTTTCTCGTCTGCCCACCGATGATTGTCACCGCCGCACAGGTGGATGAGATCATGGACCTGCTGGAGTTATCGCTGAAGGAATTCTTCGACGCTTTGCCAGCCAAGCTGAGCTGAAGGAGCGCCTTTTGATGAACAAAACGATCATTTCCTGCGCCATCACCGGCTCGATCCACACGCCCTCCATGTCGCCGCACTTGCCCTGGAAACCCGAAGGCATTGCTATGCAATCCATTGACGCCGCAGCTGCCGGGGCGACGATCCTGCACCTGCATGCGCGCGATCCCGACGATGGCCGTCCGTCTGCCAATGCCGATCATTTTGGCGCATTTCTACCGCAGATCGCCAAGAAATGCGACGCGGTGATCAACCTCTCGACCGGCGGCAGCGCGATAATGACGCTTGAGGACAGGCTGGCCGGGCCGCTCAGGTTCCGCCCGGAGATGTGCTCGCTCAACATGGGCACGATGAACTTCGCGCTTTATCCGATGGCCGAGAAGGAGCGCGATTGGCTCTTTGACTGGGAAGAGCCCTTTTTGCGCGGCACCGATGATTTGGTGTTCAAAAACACCCCGCGTGATATCGCGGGTGTGCTCAAGTTGATGGGCGAAGAACGTGACGCGCGTTTCGAGTTTGAATGCTACGACATCGGCCATCTCTATATGCTGCGCCATTTCGCTGATCGGGGCATGATCAAGGCGCCGATCTTCATTCAGTTCGTCTTTGGCGTTCTTGGGGGCATGGGGGCCGACCCCGATACGCTTGACCACATGATTGCGCTGGCCCGCAAGCTCTTTGGCGACGATGTCATCTTCTCGGTTCTCGCCGCCGGTCGGCACCAGATCCCCATGGCCACGTTTTCCGCCGAGCGTGGCGGGCATGTGCGCGTCGGGCTGGAAGACAACCTGATGATCGCGAAAGGCGTTCTGGCACCGAGTAACGCCGCGCAGGTCATTCAAATCCGCGAGATCGTCGAAAAGATGGGCCGTTCCATTGCGTCTCCCGATGACGCCCGTGCCATGCTCGGCCTCAAGGGCCGCGCCAATACCGCGATATGAGCCTCGTGATTGAATCTGTCACCAGGGACAAATTGCCCCGGCTTGAGGAAGGCCTGTACGCCCTGGCGCAGGACCTGAACGACCCCTACCGCCTTGAAAGCTGCACGCTTGAACGCGCGCTCATTTCAGACCCACCCGCCTGTTCGGGCGCGCTTGCGCTGGATGGCGATTCCCTGCGTGGTGTCGCGCTCTTCTCACCGCTGATGTCGACGGCGCTCGGCAGCCCGGGCGTCTATGTCTCCGATCTCTGGATCACGCCCGAGGCGCGCGGCGCTGGCGTTGGCCACGTTCTGCTCGGCTGGGTCGCGGCACGGGCCTCGCACCTTTGGGGTAGCGGCTTCATGCGCCTTGCAGCCTACGAGGACAACCCGCGCTCCATCGCATTCTACGAGAGGCTCGGCTTTACCCGGCCAAACGGCGAAACCTCCCTGCGCCTTTCCGGGGCGGGTTTTGAAACACTGATGAGGACAACATGAAGGCCTTCTTCGATGACCGCCAATGGGAGCACGATCCCAAGCACTTCATGGCCAATGGGGCGCTTTTGCCCAATCCCGAGCAACCCGAGCGCATCGCGCGTCTGCACGCCGGGGCCAAGGCGGCGGGCTGCACATTCGAAACGCCGCCGGATGCCGGAATGGGCCAGATCGCGGCGGTCCATACGCCGCAGTACCTCACCTTTTTGCAAAACATCTACACCCGCTGGCAAAGGATAGAGGGCGCAGGGAAAGAGGTAATTCCCAACATTCATCCCGCAAACCGCACCGATGGCTATCCGAAGTCCGCTATCGGCCAGGCTGGGTACCATCAGGCCGACACAGCCTGTCCCATCGCCTCCGGAACATGGAAAGCCGCTTACTGGTCGGCGCAATCGGCCATCGCGGGGGCCGATGCGGTGCTGGAGGGCGATCGCGCCGCTTATGCCCTTGCCCGCCCACCCGGGCATCACGCCTTTGGCGATCTGGCCGGTGGATTTTGCTTTCTCAACAACTCCGCCATCGCCGCCGAGCGGTTGCGCACTGCCGGGCATCGCGCCGCAATTCTGGATGTGGATGTGCACCACGGAAACGGCACTCAGGGCATTTTCTATGATCGCGCGGACGTGCTGACTGTGTCCATCCATGCTGATCCCGCACGCTTCTACCCGTTCTTCTGGGGCCACGCGCAAGAACGCGGCGCTGGCCCCGGCTTGGGCTATAACCTCAATTTGCCGCTGGCGCGCGGCACCGGCGATCAGGCCTATCTTGCACAACTTGACACTGCGCTGGAGCGGATCACAGCCTTCGGTACAACTGCTTTGGTGGTGGCACTGGGGCTTGACGCGCATGAGGAGGACCCTTTTCAAGGCCTTGCCGTCACCACCCGCGGCTTTGCCCGGATTGCAAGCGCCATCGCCGCCCAGAACCTGCCGACGCTCTACGTGCAGGAAGGCGGCTACCTCTCTGACGCACTTGGCCCCAATCTGACCAGTTTCTTGACCGGCGCGCTTGGAACGGCATGACCCAGTCCACAGATATCGTCGTTATCGGAGGCGGCATTGCCGGAATAAGCGCGGCGGCGGCCCTTGCCGAGAATGCCACTGTCAAAGTGCTGGAGGCCGAAAAGCAGCTTGGATATCACTCTACTGGCCGCTCGGCAGCGGTGTTCATCCTGAACTATGGCAATGCCACCTTGCGTGCACTGAATGCTCTGGCTTACCCGGTGCTTGCAGGCGGGCTGCAGGGCGACAGCGTGCTGTCGCCAAGGGGCGAACTTCTGGTGGCCACAGCTGAAAGCCTGCCCGCACTGGAAGCTTACCTCGAAGGGTCCGAAGGCGTTGACCGGATCACGCCGGGCGAGGCCCGGAAAATGGTACCGGTTCTTCGCCAGGAAGGCCTTGTCGCGGCCAGTTACGAGCAACAGGCGCTTGGGATAGACGTCGATCGGCTTTTGCAGGATTGCTTGCGGCTGTTCAAATCGCGCGGTGGACACCTCGAAACCAATGCGCCGGTTCGCGCACTTGAACAACTGGCGAATGGCTGGCGCGTTGATACTCCGGGCGGCAGCATTCACACGGGGATCGTCGTAAACGCTGCCGGGGCCTGGGCTGACGAAATCGCCGCGTTGGCGGGCGTGCGGCGGATCGGCCTGCAACCCATGCGCCGGTCCGCGGTGATCATGCCCATGCCGCAGCGGGTCTTGAAGAGTTCCGACACTGGCCGCTATTCGCCTCGGCCGCCGAGGATTGGTACGCCAAACCAGAGGCCACGGGCCTGATGATATCCCCCGGTGACGAAGACCCCGTCGCGCCTCAGGATGTCTGGCCGGACGACATG
The DNA here is from genome assembly GCF_041281685.2 of Sulfitobacter rhodophyticola. GTDB lineage: Bacteria > Pseudomonadota > Alphaproteobacteria > Rhodobacterales > Rhodobacteraceae > Sulfitobacter. Next base: position 48,883 of record NZ_CP166253.2, read on the forward strand.
GTGCTGGCCGAAGGCCTTTACCGGTTCGAACAAATGGTGGACCTGCCCATTGTCCGACCTAGCCACAGTTGGGCTGGCTTGCGCAGTTTCGTGCCGGATCGCAGCCCGGTCTGCGGGTTCGACCCGGTGGCAAATGGTTTTTTCTGGCTCGCCGGTCAGGGTGGCTATGGTGTACAGACATCGCCCGCTCTCGCAGCACTCACCGCGACCCTATGCGCTGGACAGGTCAGTGAAACGCAAAAGGGATTGGTCGACGCACTGAGCCCCGCTCGGTTTGGAGAAGTCGAACGCTGACTGTCTACGCCAAGCTGAATTGGCCTCGCTGCACCAGAGGATCAGAACGAAACCAACACGCGAAACCCCATAGGCATGTTTTGCGCGCTTGTTGTTTTTGCTCGAAAGCCGCGTGGGAAACGATCCGTTTATGGGCCTTCACGCAAACGCGAACCACCCTCTTCAAGGTTGCTTCCGCAGATCGCCCGTCTCAAGGACCGGGGCGGCATCGAGGTCTTCGGCGTCCAGCATGGCGGCGACGCGTTCGAGGGATGAGACCAGCATGGATTGCTCCCAGTCTTCCATGTCGTGGAAGCGCCGGACAAAGCGCTGTTGCAGAGGATCGGGCGATTCTTGGATGGTGCGGCGGCCATGATCGGTGATGATGATGTCGGTCTGTCGCCGATCGATCTGGGATTTCTCACGCGTGACCATCCCGTGAGATACCAGCTTGTCGACCAATGCCGTGATCGTGGCCTGTGAGACCCGCATGCGTGACGAGATTACCGTGGCTGTCGAATTCCCGGATCTCGGCCACCACCTGCAGCACCCGGAACTGCACAGCAGTCAGCCCGGCAGAACGGGCGAGCTCCCGTCCGAATATCTCGGTTGCGCGGAGAATGCGCCGAAGGGCAACCAAACTGCTGTCTGTACGATCCATCTTGTGCCTGATGCGACGATTTGGCCAATCTTGTCTGGATTGCTGTGATCAATCAATAGATAGCCGCAGCAGTCTGCTTTGCTTATCAAAGCAAAATACCCCAAGAACACGCTTCTTCCCGCCCAAAGTGAAACGAAATTCCACAAAAAGTTGAAATTTTTGGACAGATATGTTACTTCGTAAGCCAAAGTAATACAGAGGTCGCGCACATGAAACATCACCTTGAGTTATTCGAACAACCCATTCCCACACTGCGCGCGCCAGAAGGCAGGGACGAAGAGGGTATCATCGCCTTGGTCAAAGGCACCTCGTCGCAGGCCATACGCAGGGTCCACAGCAGCTTGGTCGCAAACCGGTTCTCGCCCGAGACATCCGTCGTGGCTGAATTGGATGGGACGCTTGTCGGCTGGGCTTTGGCTTATGTACTGCCTTTCGATCCTGAAACGCTGTTCATCTGGAAAGTCGAAATCAGCGAGGGTGCTGGGGATGCCGGGCTTGCGTCGTTGATGCTGGGGCATCTCATGCGGCAGGACGCTTGTCGAGGTATAACCCGCGTTCAGACCTCCATTCGCTCGGATGACGAGGACAGCTGGTCGCTGTTCCGGCGCTTTGCAAGTTGGCAACGCTCAAGGATGCAGATTCAGCCTTTTGTCACGCAGGCACTGTTCCCGCAGAAACGCCACAAGAACGAGAATCTTGTGACAATCGAACTTGCAGCGGAAGTGGCGAGAGCCGCCTGAGCGCGCCAATCGTCCTTCGCACGGAAGCACCAGTATGAAAGACAATCAACCGCTTGCCTATTTCAGGGAGGATGTTGCGACACTTGGCGACAGGATCACGGCCGCGCGCGAGGCGCAGGGCATGTCTCAAACGGCATTCGCCCGCAGGCTTGGAGTCAAGCTGAAGACCGTTCAGAATTGGGAAGAAGACCGCACTGAACCCCGTGCCAACAGGGCACAAATGTTGGCGGGGCTGCTTGGCGTTTCGCTTTCCTGGCTCCTGACTGGCGAAGGCGACGATATTCCCGAACCCGCCGCCGATGGCACGCCGCTTCCGGACGAGGTGGGGGATATTCTCGATGAGCTTCGGCAATTGCGTTTGGACATGTCGCAGAGTGCGCAGCAACTCGGTCACATCGAGAAACGGCTTCGGGCCGTGCAGCGCTGACGGGGTAGCCTACGCCAGGAAAAAACCAACCGAGGCGAGGAGCAAGGAATGGATTTCGTGACCACAAAAAGGCGGACCAAACTCGACCCACGTTCCGTTCGCGAAGGCGCCAATCTTTCCGAAGTCGAGATGCCGACCTGATTGGAATGAGCGTGAATGGCTATCGGCTTTGGGAGAACGGCCACCGTCGTCCAGCAGGGCCTGCCTTCAGGCTTTTGGGTCTTATGGCACAGGATTGGGAGACAACGGTGCACTGCAACAAAGCCTAAAGCCCACTGCATTGGCGAAGCAACTGGCTGCGTCAGCAAAGTCCCGCAAAGCCAAAACCCAAGCTGAAATCTCGCTCACCCCAAAGACAACACATCAGCTTTCCCAAGGCGCGGCGTCACCCAGGATCCGCCCCTCCCCCACCCAGCCGCAACCAATACCGCGTATACCGACGCTCCCCACTCCGCCGAAGCGCCCCCATCGCGACCAGGTCCTGTAAATCCCGCGTGGCCGTGGCCCGTGACGTGCCCGTGATGGCCACGTATTTCTCCGCACTCAGCCCGCCTTCGAAACCGCCCGGCCCTTCCCGGAACATCCGCGCCACCGCCTTGGCCTGCCGATCGTTGAACCGGCTCCGATGCGTATCGTAAAAATGCGTCTTCGCGATCAGGAACCCGACCCGGTCAAGCGTGACCTGCTGCGCCGTCAGAACAATCTGCGCGAACCATTCCAGCCAGGGCGTGACATCAAGCGTCCTCTGGTGCTGCTCCAACTGCGCATAATACGCCGCCCGCGCCCGTTCGATCGTGAAGGCAAGCGCGATCAGGCTCGGTTGTCCGATGTTCTGCGCCAGCGCCTTTTCGGCCAGCGCCCGACCCAGCCGGCCGTTGCCGTCTTCAAAGGGATGGATGCTCTCGAAGTAAAGGTGGCTCAGACCGGCCCGCGTGAGGGCGGGCAGCGGGTCCGCCCCATCCGGCGCGGTGCGGTTGAACCACGCCACATAGCGGTCCATCTCCGCAGGCACTTGCCCGGACGGGGGCGCCTCGAAATGCACCGTCGGGCGGTCAACGCGGCCCGAGACGATCTGCATCGCCTCCCCGTGCCGCCGATAGGCGCCAATCGCCTCCAGCCCCGCGTCATGCGACAGCAGCATGGTGTGCCAGCGAAACAGGGTCTCATGCGCAAGTGGTGCGGCATGGGTGCCATAGACATCCACCATCATCTCGGCCACGCCCTTTTCCCGCGGCTTGGTCGGATAGTTGTCCGGCGACAGGCCGAAATGGCGACGCAACGACGACTGGACACTCAACCGGTCCAGCATCTCACCCTCGATGGCGCTGGTTTTCATCGCCTCATCGCTCAGCAGATCGATGCGCAGTTGATCGCGTTCGGCGGCGCTGACATGATGCACCGCGCCCAGGATTTCCCCCGACGACAACAGGAAACGCTGCTCGAACGGTGCCAGCGCCGCCGCGTCATAGCGGAATACCGGCCAACCCGGCATGTCCCAATTCCAGGTCATGAGCGATAGAAATCCTTCCTATAACTCACATATTAACCAAATGTGAGGCATAGAAGTCAATCCCATCGCTCACCGTCCCATTCCACCGATCCGGCGGGATTTTCCCCGCTCCCTGCGCAAGATACGGCCCGGTACGGGGTCGCAGGCCTTGCACTACGCCTTGAGCGCTGTATCGTCGTCCTCGCTGCACGCTGCAGCGCAATTTCAAAATGTCCGGTACAACGACGCTCGGCAGAGCGCTTTGGGGAGAATCAAAATGCGAAAATCACTGATCGGCCTGCTGGCCGCTTCGACCACGATGCTGTCTGCAACCGCCGCACTGGCACAGACCGAAGTGCAATTCTGGCACGCCTTCACCGGGCGTCTGGGTGAACTGGTCAAGGCGCAGG